>JAGMDA010000499.1 GCA_023128935.1 Candidatus Eiseniibacteriota bacterium
TGGAGGAAGGAGCGTAGAAGGTGATTCAAAGGATGCTCTTTGGCAGCCACAGCTTCAACCTGCTCAAGGGTGGCCTGGACGCGGGCGCACAGCGGATGCGCACGATAGCCGAAAATGTGGCCAACGTCACAACTCCCGGCTACCGGCAGCAGCGCGTTGCATTCGAGGAGTTGATTCAGGAGGCCCACAACTCGATCGGCCTTCAGTGCACCCAACCCGACCATCTCAGAGCCTCGACGTCCGGCTCCAGCGGCGTTCCCGCACCCCATGTGAAGCTCTCCACAGACCCTCAGCCGCAAGGGGCGGTGAACAACGTCGATATCGAGCAGGAGATGGTCCAGATGAAACAGAATGAGATCCATTTTGGAGCGCTGAGTCAGCTCGTGGCGCGCAAGTACAAGGGGATTGACGAGGCCATCCGGTGATCGCAACTGCGGCGGGCAGCCATCAGCCCGAATGAGGGCAGGTGCCCTAGGGAGAATGGGCCATGAAGGTAGATTACCTGAGCGGAATGAACACAAGCGCCTCGGCGCTCACGGCCTACCGGCGCTGGATGAACACCGTGTCTGAGAATCTGGCAAACGCTCAAACTACAAAGACCCCTGATGGGGGACCCTATCGGCGCCAGCAGATGGTGTTCGAGTCGATCCAGCCCGGGACCACTGCAACGCGCGCCGGCGCCAGGACTGTCCAGGACCCCGTGCGCACGCATCCGGCGCATCTCACCGGTCCTGCCCGGGGAGGGGCAGCAGCGGCTGAGGAGGCACCCACGGTAAGCGGGCGGATCGTGCCAGATGTCCAGACACCCCTCAACAAGGTCTATGACCCCAGTCATCCCGACGCGGACGAAGATGGTTGGGTGGAGTATCCCAACATCAACCCCGTGACCGAGATGGTGAACCTGATCCTGGCGTCCCGGGCTTATGAGGCGAACGTGGCAGCACTGGCCGCCGAACAACGGATCCAGGAGATGGCGCTTTCGATCGGCAAGGCCTAGATGCGGCGCCACCCGGCGGTCCATCGGCATGAGACGCGCAGGAGGAAGGTGCGATGAACCCTATAGGCGGTCCGGAAGCGATTGCCGGAGTGGGCAGAGCCGTAGGCATAAACCATGCTCCCGGGGCTGGATCCTTCGGGCGAGTGCGCTCGCTGAGGGAGATGGAGCCCCAGCGGGGCATCACGCTGCAACCGGCTGAGGTTGCCCAACCCAGTTTTGCAGACACGCTGTCTGAGGTCCTCGGTGAGGTCAACGACATCCAGCTTCGCGCGGACAACATGATCGAGCGCTTCGCTGCGGGTCAGGTTAAGGATCTTCATGAAGTCATCATCGCACAGCAGGAAGCGGCGATCGCATTCCGCCTGGTGCAGGCCGTGAGGGACAAGCTCGTCCAAGGCTACCAGGAGATCATGAGGATGCAGGTCTAGGTGATGGGGTCAATCCCGGTCCATGGAGGGCATGGGCAGGCGGATGCGGTGTGCGCATCGCTCTCACGCCCGACCGGAGGCGACCAGCGGGGAGTAAAGGAGGACCCCCGTGGGGTGGTTTGAACAGGTGCGGCTGATCTGGAGCCGATTGCCCGGTCATCAGCGCGTCTTCATGATCAGCGTGGTCATTGCGTTGGTTGTGGTGTTCACGCTGGTCTTTGCTTGGGCAGGGCGCGAGGAGTACGAAATCCTCTATGGCAATCTAGAGGCCAAGAGCGCCGGAGCCATCGTGGATGAGCTGCGTTCGCGCGACGTTCCATACAAGCTGCGCGATGGGGGCGGGACGATCCTAGTGCCCAGGGCCCAGGTCCACGAGGCCCGTGTGGATCTCGCCACCGCCGGGCTGCCACAGGCATCCGGGCAGGGCTACGAGCTCCTGGACACGAACAAGCTGGGCTGGACCGACTTCGTTCAGAAGCTCCAGTTCCGGCGTGCCCTTGAGGGGGAGATCGCACGGACCATTCAAGCCCTGAACGAGGTTTCACACGCCAGGGTTCACCTCGTCATCCCCGAACCAAGCCTCTTTCAGAAAGACGAGAAGCCTACGACCGCCTCGGTGATGATCAAGTTGCGCACTGGCGCCAGGCTGCGTGATCCGCAGGTTCAGGGCATCGTCCATCTCGTGGCCGCCGGTGTGGAAGGTCTCACTCCCGAGAACATCACGGTCCTGGACACCAATGGAAGGCTGCTTTCTAAGCCTGCTGATGAGGAGAGCCTGCTGGGTAGCGCGGCGGACCAGGTCGGCCTGACGCACCAGATCGAAGAGGGGCTGGCCCGCAAGGCACAGACCGCTCTCGAACAGGTCCTGGGCCCGAACAAGATCGTGGTGCGGGTCTCGGTTGATCTAGATTTGGAGCGGGCTGAGACAACGCGCGAGCTCTACGACAGTGAGAATCCTGCCATCCGCAGCGAGCAACGCACGGAGCAGAGCAGCGCTGAGGCGGGGACCTCCGAGGAGTCGGTGACCAACTACGAGATCTCCAAGACGATCCAGCGGATCGTGGAGATCCCCGGATCGATCAAGCGTCTGTCGGCCTCGGTCTTCATTGATGGCACTTACGAGACCACTGAGGAAGGAGAGCGCATATATGCGCCGCGCTCTCAGGAGGAAATGGACAAGCTGAGCGGTCTGATCAAGACCACACTCGGCTTTGACGCCACGCGCGGCGATGAGTTGAGCATTGCGAACATCGCCTTTGACGACACGGAAATGCTCCAAAACATGCGCGAGATGGAAAGGGCCCATCGTCTGGACATGATCCAGAAGGTCGGTGGTATCGCTGTTTCCCTGCTCCTCGCGGGCGGCGCACTCTTGATCCTCTGGCGCATCTTCAAGCGAGGCACCCAGGAGACAGTCTCCTCCGAGGTGGAGGCCATTGGCCACATAGAAGAGATCGAGGATGCCGAAGCTCGCCGGGTCGCCAAGGATGCCCGGATCTTGAGACTCGAGAAGAAGGTTCAGGAGATCTCGAAAGATCCCGCGGAAGAGATAGCCCGTATCGTGAGGGCTTGGTTGAAAGAAGCGTAGAGAGGGGGTCTCGGACTATGGCGGCTGGGGAGTCATCCATTCGCGTTCAGGATCTCACGGGTGCAGAGAAAGCTGCAATCTTCATGATTTCGCTGGGCAGCGATGTGGCCGGGCAGGTCATGGCCCATCTACCTCAAGAGGAAATTGAGAGTCTTGCCGCACAGATCGCGCGGGTAGACGACTTGCCCAAGGATGCGGTCGAGGGTGTCGTCAAGGAGTATGAGCAGACTGCTCAGGCCATGGGCGCTTTTATGCAACAGGGCCGCGAGTTTGCCGAAGATGTGCTTATCAAGGCAGTGGGGCCGGAGGAGGCAGCCGCGATCATCGAGCGGGTCAAGACCGCGCTCGATCCCTCCGGCTTTGAGGTACTCAATGAGATCGACGACGAACAGCTACTCGGATTCATTCGCAAGGAGCACCCCCAGACCATTGCGCTGATTCTGGGACACCTCAAACCAAGGCAAGCCGCGCGAATCATGGGCCAGATTGCGGCGGAGAAACAGACTGAAATCGTCGCGCGGATGGCGACCATCGAGAAGGTTTCCCCGGACATGGTGGGTGAGGTAAAGGAGAGCCTCAACGCCCTCTTCAGCAGCTGGAAGGGCGCCACCGGCAAGAGCGTCGGCGGCGTCGAGGTCGTGGCCGAGATCCTCAACCTCCTGGAGCGGTCCACGGAGAAGAAGATCATGGGTGCGCTGGAGACGGAAGACCCGACCTTAGCCGCCAAGATCAAATCATTCCTCTTTACCTTTGAGGATGTTCTTAAGTTGACCGACGACGACCTGCGCACTGTCTTGAAGGAAGTGGATTCCTCCACCCTCGTCCTGGCGATGAAAGCCGCCAGCGAGGAGCTGAAGGAGAAGATCTTCGGCAACATCTCCCAGCGCGCCGCCGAGATGCTGCGCGATGAGATGGAGTTCATGGGACCTGTACGCCTCAAGAACGTGGAAGAGTCACAGGCGCGGGTCATTGACGTGATCCTCAGGTTGGATGAAGCCGGGCAGATCACGATTGCACGTTCCGGTGAGGGAGAAGAGATCGTTGCATAGGTCCAACATCCTGCAGGGCCCGCACCTGGCCTCCGAACCGGTAAAGGTCTTTTCCGGGGATCTCATTTGGACGGATGCCTCTGGTGCGATGGTGAGCGAAGCCGATCGCGAGCGACCGGTCTACACCGAACATCATCTCGAAGAGGCGCAGCGGGAGGCCCGCAAGCAGGGGTGGGAAGAGGGCCTGGCCGAGGGGCAGCGACAGGGGAGTGCGGAGGGGCGTGAAGAAGGAATCCTACAAGGTCGTCGCGACGAGCAGCGGAATCTGCAAAAACAGAGTGAGACTCTCCAGATGATAGTCGCGGAGATCCTGGATGAACGCGGCCGCCTTCTGATGAGTGTACGGCGCGATCTCATCCGGCTGGCCCTCCTGATGACCGAGCGGATTGCCCGGCGGGGCTTGGTGCTTGATGAGGAGACAGTGCTGCGAGCGATTCATGAGGCCCTCGAACAGGTGGGGGCATCGCAGCAAGTCGTGATCCATTTGAGTTCAGAGGATTTGGCGACGGCTCAGACCCATGTGGGCGAAATCGAGGCGTTGATTCCGCAGAGCGCGCGCCTGGAACTGCGCGCCGATCCATCCATCACGCGCGGGGGGTGCTTGGTAGATACCCATGAACTCCATCTTGACGCCAGTGTCGAGACGCTCCTGGATCGGTTCGATGAGGTGCTGAGCGACTGGACCGCTGCCGAGGCGTCGGCGGACCAAGGCCATTCCGAGGCGTCGGCGGACCAAGGCCATTCCGAGGCGTCGGAGAAGCCCGCGGCCCCTACGGGGCCCGATGAACCGGCGGATCCGGCGGAGGATGGGCTGGATGCAACTTGACCTGCGCGGGGCATACTCCGCCGTCGCGGGGGTGATCCCCGTTTCCACTGCCGGCCGCGTGATCCGCGTGGTGGGAAGTGTCGTGGAGGCCTCCGGGCTGAAGGCTGCGGTTGGTGAACTCTGCACGATCGAGTTGCCAGCGCGCACGCACAGGCCGAAGCGTCGCAACGAGTTAGGAGTCGCCTGTCCCGATGATGGCGCCCCTGAGCCTGATGCGCTCCATGCCCAGGCTGAGGTCATCGGTTTCCACCGCGATTCCATCTTGCTCATGCCACTGACCGAGGTCTCCGGGATCTGTCCTGGAGCACTCGTTAGGAGCACGCTTCGTCCCCTCTCGGTGAGGGTTGGCGAGGGGCTGCTCGGACGGATCCTAGATGGTCTGGGAAGGCCGATCGATGGCAAGGGATCGGTGCGCGGCGCCTCGTTTCGCCCCCTCATCGCGAGAGCCCCCGGGCCGCTGGACCGCCGCCGCATACGGGAACCGCTGGTTACAGGCGTGCGAGCTATGGATGCGCTCTTGACCTGTGGCCAGGGTCAGCGGATGGGGATCTTCGCGGGCTCGGGCATCGGCAAGTCGGTTCTGCTTGGCTCGATCGCGCGGCATGCAGTTGCCGACGTCAACGTGATTGCCCTGATCGGTGAACGAGGCCGCGAAGTGCGCGAATTCCTGGAACGGGATCTCGGCGATGGATTGCAGCGATCAATCGTGGTAGTGGCCACCTCCGATCAGCCTGCCCTCCTGCGCATCAAAGGAACGTTGGTTGCGCTGACGATTGCCGAGCATTTCCGGGAGCAGGGCGCAAACGTCCTTTTCATGATGGATTCGCTGACCCGCGTAGCGATGGCCCAGCGCGAAATCGGCTTGGCTGCCGGCGAGCCCCCAACGACAAAGGGCTATCCGCCGTCGGTCTTCTCGCTCATGCCGCGATTGCTCGAGCGGGTCGGGACGTCACCGGCAGGCACTATCACAGGGCTCTTCGCTGTGTTAGTGGAAGCGGATGATATGAATGAGCCAGTGAGTGATGCGGCTCGATCTATCCTTGATGGCCATATCACACTGAGTCGCCGCCTGGCCCAATTGGGTCACTATCCTGCCATTGACGTGCTCGGCAGCGTGAGCCGCGTGATGCCGGATGTCGTATCGGCCGATCATCTCGAGGCAGCGACTGAGATCCGGCGCGTGCTGGCCGTTCATGCCGAAGCCGAAGATGTCATCAACTTGGGCGCCTATGTGCCTGGCTCCAATCCCCAAGTGGACGAGGCCATCGCCCGGCTCCCGCAGATCAAGAGCTTCCTTTGCCAGCGCCCCGACGAAGCATCCCTGTGGAAGGAAACAATCCGCCAGGTCAAGGAGCTCGGGGCCGCCCGAACCATTCCGGCACCCATTGAGGAGGGAGTGGTTCCCGAGCAACCGCCTTTCCCGAACGCGGAAGATGAACGCCGGATGGCCGCGGTGACGTGGGCAGCGGAGCAACCCGGTGAAGAATCCAACGCGCCCAGCCCCGTGACAACCAAGGGGCCCTCACCTGGCATCATGGCCGCCGGGGGGGGGAAAGGTTTTCCGCCCCCGGGAAGGTTCTTCCCAGCTGGATGACTGACCTGGTCCCCCTGCCGGCCATACGTAACTAATTGCTCCGCTATTGGATACAGCCTGATTCCTCTTCTCACTCAGCCCGGCATACCTCTTGCATACAGAGCCAGCGTGTAGTGGCGAGCATGCCATGGGGGCAGCGGTGCTGCCTGCCACCCCGGGGGCCCGCGTGGCGGGGAGCACTGCGGGCGCGGTCGCGACAGCCAAGGAGAGTGAGGTGAAGCGGTTCCGCTTCGCACTACAGGGTTTGGAGAAGGTGCGCCAGGTGCGCCTCGACGATGCCCGGCTGGCTCTGGCCAGGACCGAGGCGAAAAGAAGGGCAGAGGAGGAACGGATCATGCGCCTCGAGCAGAAAATGGATGAAACATCGGTGGCGTCTGCGAGGGAAGGGACTCTCGATATCACGGGTCTGCTTGAGGAACAGCGATACATAGGTGAGCTGCGCCGGCAGCGCCAGGGGGCGATTGAGCGGCTCTCGCAGTGGATTGGGGCCGTGGAGAAGGATCGTCAAGAGTTGCTGCGCGTCTCCAAAGAGCACAAGGCGCTCGAGCGGCTCCGAGAGCGAAGGTATTTGGAATTCGTACGGGAAGTAATGCGTGAGGAAACCCAGCAGAGCGATGAGACGGCTTCCATCTGCGACCAGCGCAGGCGCATGGAGGCCTGAACCTTGCGATGGGCAAGTCGAGAGGTGCAGGCGTGAAGGGTGATCCTGCGAGTAAGCGATCCACCGGAGACCACAGGGCGTCGACTGGCACGGCCGGTGAGCGGGGAGCTGTTGGCATCTTGGGTATATTGGCTGTCTTCGCGGCCAGCGCGATTGTGATCACCCTAGTCATGCTCTTTGTTACCGGGCTGGCCCAGCGACAGCTCCTTCCGCGGATGCGGATACGGGCTGAGCAGGCGCTTCCCGAGAAGCCAGTCTCCGAGGCTGATGCGCTTCTCGCGCCAGCCGGTGTAACTGGCGCACCGCCCTCAGTCGGGGAGCCAGCCGCGCCTAAATGGAGTCCCGGGGCGCTCGACTCGCTTAAGGCACTCAAGCAGCAGATTCGGATCGGGCAGGAGGGGCTGGATGCCCGGCTGGAAGAAGTGCGGCGCATGACGGAGCAGTTGCAGAAGGAAAGGGCCACGGCCGACGAAGCTGCCGATGCGCGGATGGCGGAAATGGCCAAGGTCTACTCGAACATGAAGCCACAGGCTGCTGCCCAGGTCATGGCCTATCTGGATGACAAGACCTTCAAGCAGGTCTTCGACCAGCTCAACAAGCGGCAGGCGGCCAAGATCCTGGCCTTCATCAATCCAGCCAGGGTCGCGCGGCTCACAAAACAGGCTTCGGTGTCTGCCGCGGGGGCGCGCTCGTGAACGGGGATTTGGATGAGCGCGGCTCAGGACGCCATCAGCGGCCGCGGGCATGGGCGCAAACCAGAGCGGCAGTGAATGGAGGAGAGGTAGTGCCATTCATCCCTGTGTCAGCAGGTCCGCAAGCCGGACTGATTCCAGGCGGGGGAGAGGGCGGCGAAACCGGTGGGACGACGCAGAACCCCAGCGGGGTGTTTGAGAGCGTTGTCGCACTCACCTGCCGCGAGCGGCCATCGACACCACCGGTTGGCAAGCGCGAGTTGTCCGCGTCCGCAGATCCGCGCCCGCAGCCGCAGCCAATACGCCACGCCCAACAGATCCCCAGCTCACGACCTCAGGATTCAGCGCCGTTGGCTTGCATGGGTCTGCTGGGGTCGCTGGATGGCTCTCGCCAACCGACCGCATCCACACAGGGGCCAGCCGCAGGGCGGACGGATGAAGCTGCTGCGGAGGGGCCTACTGGGGTGAGTGACCAACAGTTGCCCAAGCCCACCACGCGCCGGCAGCCCTCCAGTGCGGACATGCCGGTGTCAAACCTGCCCGCGGCGCTGCCGGGCCTGGCGCGCATATCTCACCAGGCCTCGTCGCGAGCGCATACAGATCCGCGGCCGCAGCAAATGGCTGGAGAAACATACGAGCCAGTTCAGTTGGCACCAGTACACCGTGCAGAGGCAGAGGTCCCCAGCGTTACCGCAGATTCCCCGCCACAGTTGCCAAGCGTTACCGTAGATTCCCCGCCACAGTTGCCAAAGGCCTGGGACCCATGGGTGCAGGCCGGTAAGTCAGGGTTCGGGTTCCCGCTGGCGACCGGCTCTCAAGCCGGCCACGCGGGCTTAGTCCAGACTGCTCCCCAAACCTCGTCGCCAGGGCGCATTTTTCCCCAGGCCCCGTCGCGAGGGCCTGCAGATCCGCAGCCGCATCAGAGGGCCGGTGAGAAGTCCGTTCTATGCTCATCCCCCCCGCAAGCAACAGAGGCGGGCTCCGGAATGCGCGCGCTGGTCGCGGCCGTGCGCCCGGGTGGTGAGGAGCTGGCGATCCCACAG
>JAGMDA010000005.1 GCA_023128935.1 Candidatus Eiseniibacteriota bacterium
CCCAGGCTGCGGGTCAATCGATGGGCGTGATCCAATCCTAGGCTGGGCTTCAATTAGTGTCATCGGGAGCTCCAGCCAAATGGGAGGCGGGTCTTCCAGGTCTGCCAGCCGGGCTCTAAGCTCGCGGAGCAAGATCTGCAGACCTGTTGAGGTTGATTCGGCGAGGGGTTCCATCCATCGGAGCAGAAGGGATTCGGCGCGACCTTCCTGGGATTGCGTCGATGCTAGAACCCGATCAATAAACTTCTCCCTCTCTGCGGAGGATGGGTCCAGAAGCCTCCTGTCGACATTCACCGCCAGCTCCACGCGCGGAGGTTGGGAGCCGCCCACAGCCAATCCACCCCAGTCAGATGCAACCGCCTGCGGTCTACCGGCTTGCGCCTGGTCACGCCACGCTCCGGGTGGTCCAGTCCAGCTCTGCGCAGCTCCATCCTCCAAGGCCAGCAGAATTCGCCCGCAGATCGCAATTTCACGCACAGGATCTCCGGTCAGACTGACCCGGATCGTATCCCCGATGCCCTCCAGAAGCAGCGTGCCAATACCCACGGCACTTCGCAGCGCTCCCTCAAGCCCTTCGCCTGCCTCTGTCACGCCGAGGTGGATCGGATGCTCCATGCCCTCCTCGCGCATATCGCTTGCGAGCGATCGATTGGCCTCCACCATGACGGAGGGATTAGACGCCTTCAGGGCAACGACAACTTGATTGAAGCCGGCGTCCCGACAGATCCGCAGGTATTCCATTGCCGAGGCAACCATGCCTTTAGGGCCGTGCCCGTAGGCATCAACAATGTAGGGCGAGAGGGAACCGTGGTTTACACCGATCCGCAGGGCCACGCCACGCGCCTTCAGAAGGTCAAGCAACGGGCGCATGTGCCTGCGTGCCTCTTGCGCGCTTGAGGCAAAGTTCCCCGGATTGATCCGGACCTTCTCCACGTGTCGTGCCGCATCAAGAGCCACCCGCGGGTTGAAGTGGACATCTGCAACCAGCGGGGTGTGAAGTTCGCGCTCGGTCATGGCTTTCCGAAGCGGCCTCAGCGCGGCAGCGGCCCGGACCGAAGGGATTGCCAGACGCACGAGGGGACAGCCTGCTCCGTGCAGGGCTTCAATCTGAGCCAGCGTGCCAGGCAGGTCCTCGGGTGTGGTTGTCGTCATCGACTGGATCACAATCGGGTGGTTGCCGCCCATGACCAGATGGCCCACGCGAACCGGTATTGTCTGCCTGCGGTTCATTCCAATTCCCTTGCTGCACTCATAAACCCGGCTCTGAGAGGAGGAACATACCCACTATTTGATCTGTTTGAGAAGGCGGCGGAGGAGTTGGGGGAGCCTGCGTCGGATCCAGGGCGGTCCCGCGATCTCGAAGTTTGGTGCCCATCGGAGAAGATCAAGCAGGAAGCTGTCAGGGTCGTCTGCGGTGGCGGTGGCTTCGATCCCCCCGTCGGTCAGTAGCTGTATCTCACTGTGGTGAAAAAGTCCGGCCCTCAAGACCTCCGGCGCGACTGTCCGGTCGAATCTGAGCAGGATCGTTACGGGGCCGGCCTCGCCTGATTGCCCGTCGCTATCGCGCTTTGCCGGGCGCCTAGCGGTGGACGGGCGCCTGGACCCGATGCCGCGTGCAGGGGTTTTGGATGCAGTTCGTGCTCTGGTTCCTGCTGCTGGATGATCGGCCGCCGGATGATCGGCCGCCGGATGATCGGCTGCGGGATGATCGGCCGCCGGATGATCGGCTGCGGGATGGGGCGGGACTACCGGGAGCAGGTGCGAGATCTGTTGCAGGAGCCGCTGAAGCGACTCGCCGAGTGCACTCTCGCCGATCTCCCCGCGTCGCAAGAGGTTTCGGGCCATCCCGATCGACTCCTCGGCGGGTAGATCGGGCAGACTGGGCCGGAATGGGCGCCCATAAGCGTATCCCCTCTGTGTGGGGCTGAAGGTGATGGGAGCCCTGAATTTGGATCGCAGGCTCTGAACGTCCCGATGGATGGTACCTGGTGAGACACCTAGATCCCGGGCCAGAACAGGGGCGCTCGGAAACTCGCCCCCCTGAAGGGCTGCATCGATCCAGTAGAATCGCCGGAGCTGTGAGCGCTTGAATATCATGTTCCTGCTGGGCCTCATCCAGATCGCAAGAGCGATGATTCGTCGGGTATTCTAGATGCAGGACAAGGTTGAGTTCAAGGTGCGCAAGATCCAGTTACGGCTATGCGGTCGAGAATCGCCCGCCGGTGCAGGATAAGGTTGAGTTCAAGGTGTCCCAAACCCGGTACCGCCCGTCCGGGTCGGAATCGGCTTGGATGGATCATCTGCCTGATATTTGGGCAGCGTGTTGTACATGGGGCACCCTGCGCGGAAGACTAGGCGGCCTCCGCCCAGTCGTCGGAAAGGTGATAGTTTGTCCGGACAAGTCCGAAGTAACAGCACAGGTTGGGGGATCCAGCAATCGCCGCTAGCCGCAACTTCTGTCCAGTCCTCTGCCGTGGTCCATAGCGTTGTCTGTGCCAGCCTTCTTCAGCACCGCCTGCTCTCCACGCAACTCAATCGAGGTTGCGCTCTCCTGCGCGTCCTACTCCTGATCCTTCTACTCTGTGTGGTTTGCCTGCCGCTCGTCCATGCCTCGGCTAGGCAACAGGTAGGCGAGGCGGCCTACGTTGATCTCCCGTGCGGTTGCGCCTACTTGCGAACGCTCACGATCCGGTGCGGCAATATCTTCCCCCCGGAAGATCCCTACGCTCAATTGATCTTTGCCCGTTGGGCCAATGCACTCCATGTCGTGACCCGCGAGAGTGTCATCCGGCGTAGCCTGCATTTTCGGGAGGGGGACTTGGTGTGCCGGGAGGATCTGGAGGTCACGATCCGAAGATTGCGGACCTACGCCATCCTGCACAACAATATCGAGCTCCATGTGCAGGTCGAAGGCGACTCGATGGACCTGACCGTGGCCACACGTGATGTCTGGACCACCAGGCCCACCTTCCAGTTCCACAAGGAAGGCGGGCTTTGGACCTGGTCGGCGGGTCTGCAGGAGTTCAATCTGCTTGGGCTCGGGAAGGGCTTGGGTGTGGCTGTGGGCGAGGATGAGCTTCAGCCATATTGGGGCCTGTGGTATCAGGATCCGCAGTTCGCTCAGCGTGACATGTATCTGTTCGCTGGGCTGCAGCGCGGCGATGATCTCGAGTCCGCCCAACTCAAGCTGGGGCGCCGGCAAGATCGGGCCGCGGTCCCGTGGGGCCTGGATCTGGAAGCTACGAGCTATAAGGGCAAGTTCATTGACAGGCGCGGTGGGCTTGATGGTCCGGAGTGGCGCGAGGATCAATGGCTCGTCAGCATCTCCTGTGGCCCCAGGGTCGCAGGTGCCGGTAGAACAGCTCTGCGATTGAAGCCCGCGATATACTTCACGAGTGAGCAGTATGATGCCCCGGTGGACTCGACGGAAGCCTCTCGTTTTGGCGCCCCCCTCAAGCCCCGGGAGATCCGCGCGATCGGCCTAGAGGTAGACTTCCTGCGCGAGCGCTATTCTCAACGCTCGGGCATCAATGCTATGCATTGCCGCGAGGATTTCAATCTGGGAACAGAGCTGAGGTTGCTGCTGGGTCGCTCAGCTCGATCCTTCGGTGCGGCCGAGGACGGCCTCTATCTTGAGCTGAAGGCGCTCCAAGGGGTTTCCATGGGTCCCAGGCGGTTCCTGCTCGGTACGATCTGGGGAGTGGGTCAGATCATTGATGGCTGCGGCCGGGATGTGCGCATCGAAAGCGCACTGCGATACTATCACAATCTGACGGATCGCCAGACTCTGGCCATGCGCCTACGCGCGGGCTTCGGCGTGCATCTCGCCCCGCAGGACATATTCGTGATGGGATCCAAGCACGGACTGCGGGGCTATGAAGCCTACCGTTTCTGGGGAGAGCGAGTGCTCCAGCTCAATATGGAGGACCGTGTTATTCTCCTTAGCGACCTAATGGGACTTGTTACGGTTGGTCTTGCCGCTTTCGTAGATGGCGGGCTGGCCTGGAGGGCTGGACACCACGAGGAGGCTCGTCCTCGCCTTGGAGCAGGCATCGGATTGCGTTTTCTTGGCAGCCGCACGCGGGGAACAGTGGCCACGCGCATAGACCTCGGCTTCCCGGTG
>JAGMDA010000050.1 GCA_023128935.1 Candidatus Eiseniibacteriota bacterium
TCGAAGCTGATGAAGTCCTTGTTGTCCAAGGAAGTATGATACTCGGGGAAGTCCGCGTAGCGCGTCCTCATAAGCACGCCCACCGGAAGGTTGCAACCCGGCGAGTTGTACTGGCGTTCTTCGCTGCCTGAGCTGGGGTCAAACGGAAATACGATATGGTCGCCCTTGTCTCTCAATAAGATACGGGCGGCTCGGTCCGCAAGACAGTCCTGGAGTCGTGACGCTTTGTAGGAGAAGCATCCCGGGTCTCCTAGGCAAGTCAGCACGTAGCCGGCCTTGAGGTGGTGCTTGAGATGGTCACCACGAAGGCTTAGATAACAGATGGTCCCAATCGTCTCGACGCCAAGAACAAAGCGATACGTGTAACGCCTGCAAGTCCTGCGGCTGAGCTCGTCATATACAAAGGCAGCCACTAGGGGTCCGGATAGCTCGTTGTTCGCCAGGGAGGGATGACACAGGTACGACGTAAACAGAACTTCCTCGCTTGATTCCCCTGGCAGGACGGCTTCGCCGATTTCAACGTGGCCGTCGTGCAGTTCAGAATCAATTACAACTTCGTACTGGCCTTCGGGCAGCTGCAGTAGCTCGTTGTGCGGCAAGCAGAAACCCCAGTTGTCCTCGTAGTAGCTCGTCACGTAAGGAATGGCATCGGGTTGATCGGGCAGGCTGTAGAGATGAGGCCTCAGTTCATCGTACGGCATCGTTCGTGTTACCGGCACCGAGTAGCCGACCAGGTGCAGGTTGTGCGTCTTGAAATCGGCGTGTCGCACGCCGTTGGGATCCACGAAATAGGCCTCACGAGCCAACCATTCCCGGGGCACTGTCCAGTCGAACACCCTCGAACCTGTGGGGAAGCGGAGTCGCTCCATCGGCATCACTTCGGCTAGGATGCCAAGCGAGTCGCGCAAACCGGGCCCGGTAATGCTTCGGTTGAGAGGCCAGAGCCTGTCGAAATAGCTCTCCATTCTTTTTCCAAGACTGTCCATAAGGCTCAGTCCTTCCAAACCTTGAGGAAGAAGTGCTCTGCAATCACATTGGTGCCATTCACGACCAGCGTTCCGCCATCGGCCAGATCAAGCGTGTAGGTGCGAATGGGATCCGGATGGCGCGGTAGCTTGACGGTCAGGTTGAATTTCGTCAAGGAGTGCTGCCACCCGCGCTCGGCCAAGTATTGTCCCACAGTCTCGACGGAGAAGGCCGTCAGGCCGCCTTCCCACTGACCGTTCGTGTAGTGATTCCTGAACTGGATGATTGTATCGATGGGCGCCGAATTGAATCGGCCAAATAGGTACAATCGGCCCGTGGCACTCAGCCACGACAGCCATCGATCGAGGGGAGGGAAAGGATCCTCGAAGATGCTGAGTATTCCCGCTCCCGTGACGACGTCATAGGGCTCTTCAGGCTCAAACTCAAGCGCGTCGGCCACGACAAAGCGGGCTGCGCCTCCCGTCCATCTCTCCCGCGCCAGGGCGATGAGCTCCGCGCTGAGATCGATGCCGGTCAGCTGGGCCTTCGGAAAGCAGTCGGCCAGCAGATGCATGAAGGCGCCCTCTGCGCATCCGATATCCAAGCCTCTGCCGTCGAATTCCGGAAAATTCTCGCGAACCAGCGCCAGCATCTCCCGTTGATGCTGTTTGATAGCCCGGGTCCCGCGATAGGCGTCAATCTGGGTGTTTTCCGCCATCAGCTACATCCCCTTTCATCATCATGAGATTGCTTCCCACACGTCTTGCAGCAAGACCGTTCGCCGACAATCGAAGATCCAGAAGCCGCCGAAAGAAAGGCATAGATAGTGAACTTGTCCGTGGTTTCGTACAGCTGCTGCGTCTCGATGATCTCTAGTCCCGCTTGGCGGACGAGACAGCGTACGGACCGAGGTGTGAACACAAAGTGATGGTCGATGTAGAACTCCTCGCGATCAATGGGCCCTCCGGCGGCCAAGGCACGATCGCCGTCCGGCAACTCCATATAGATAAGTCCCCCTTCCTTCAGGCAAGATAACGCGCGCCGCAACATGGCGACCGGATCCCGCACGTGTTCGATCACTTTGTTGAGGGTTACAAGATGATACCGGCGACTGGGTGTGAACCTGTCGAACTCACACGTGTACGCCCGGTCGACACCCGCGAGTTCCATGGCCAGGGCCACGGATGCCTTCCCCGGATCAAGCAACTCACAGTAGAAGCCCCGTCGCTTGAGTTGCGCGGGGAAGACGCACAGACCGCTACCTACATCCAGCACGCTCGTGTCCGCGGGACGAGACTCCCTGCGGGCCAGGAAATCGATGATCCGCTGTACGCGCTGCTTGTTGGTCGATTCGCCGGACGGCAGGCTCATGATTCGCTCGAATTTGGCCCGCAGACCATCGCCGTATGTGATGTCATAGTAGTCGGAGTCGTACATCCCTTCGGGAAGCATGTCGTGCCGGTTCATGTAGACACCACAGGCACGGCATCGCAGGATGTCGCGGACGTAGTCCGCAGGCGGGATGCGGAAGTCCGTTTCACCTGCCGGACGCCTGTCGA
>JAGMDA010000500.1 GCA_023128935.1 Candidatus Eiseniibacteriota bacterium
CGCAGAGGTGGTGTTATCCCTTCACCCGGATGCGGGCGTCGACAATGGTACAGTCGGCCGGAGCGGGATTCAGTATGAACGGATTGATATCCAATTCCACAATCTCCTCCAGTTCCATCACCATTTGCGAGAAGCGCATCATACATTCCTTCAGGAGATCAAGCGCGACACCCTTTTCCCCGCGCACGCCTTCCAGCAGGGGGTAGCCAAGGAACTGATCACAATCAAGTCGCCCTCTGAGGGGATTTTCTATAGCCGGCCTTCTCCGGATGCGCCTGCCTACGTAGAAGTCGGGGCTGAGATCTCAGCGGGGACGGTGTTGGGCTTGGTCGAGGTGATGAAGTGCTTCAACCAGATTGCCTATGGAGGAGCAGACCTTCCCGCCAAGGGGAGGGTTGTGCGGATCTTGGCCGAGGATGCGGAGGAGGTCCGGTTCGGACAAGCGCTCTTCGGCGTTGAACCAGTGTCCTGATCACGGCGCGCTTGTTCTCTAGTCGGTGTCACTCACGCAATGCCCGCATCATAGCTTCTTCGGTTTCCCGCGCCATCCGTGTGGCAGTGAATTCCTTCAGAATCCGCTCCCGTGCTGCCTGCCCGGCTGCCCGCGCGCGCTCGGGATCCGAGAGGATTTCTGCCATGGCGTCGGCGAGCGCTGCCGGGTCGCCGGGCGGGACAAGACGACCTTCCACACCGTCGTTGACCAGTTCGTGGAGAGCACCCACACGCGTCGCCACCACCGGGATTCCCAATGACATCGCCTCCATCTGCGAGAGCGGAAGCGTCTCGACACATGGGTGGGAAGCGAGAACCGACAGATCGAACGCGGGGAGAATCCGGGGCACATCCGAGCGAACTCCCAAGAACCTCACGCGCGGGGCGATCCCAAGCCGGGCGGCAAGCTCTTCCAGCTCCGCCTGGCGCGGTCCTCCTCCCACAATGAGGAAGATCGATTTCGGAAGCTGGTGCAGGAGCTGTTGGGCAGCGTTCAGGAAATTCTCGTGTGCCTTCTCGGGGCGCAGCATGGCGAGAATCCCCACCACGGGGCCGTCATCCGGCGAGATGCCGAGGGCCCCCCGTGCTTCCTGTTTCGAGGGCAGCGCCGCCGGGTCAAGCGGCGGGATGCCATTGCGGATGACTGTGATCTTCTCTGGGGGGATGTGTTCCGACTCGACCAGATATTGTTTCTGCGCGTCGGCAATTGAGAGCAGCTGCGTCACGCTGCCCAGCACCATTTTCATTGGCTTGGGGATCGAGGCCCTATTCCACTGGCCCGTCGTATGCACCGGCATGAGGATCGGGATCCGTCCGGCCAGTTTCGAGGCCAGCACCGCGACCGTAACGGCGTTGGTGTGATCCAGGCAGTAGTAGATCTGGAGGCCTACCCGCCGTTGTCGCCGCGCCAGCTTCAGCGGTGACCAGGGAACTGGCGGCCTGCCCGGTCCGAGATTGGATTCCACGGGTATACCGCGGGAGGCGATCAGATCCCCGATCGGTCCTGGTCCGCGCAGCGTGTAGAGATGTGGTTCGAAGCGCTTCCGGTCGAGATTCAGGATCAGGTGTTGCAGCTGGCGTTCTGCGCCACCAGTGACGAGAGTGGATACCACAAAGCCGACTGGAATGGGGAAAGTGGGACTGGAAGAAACAGTCTTCTCCGGATTCATGGAAACCCGTTCTGTGCGCGACCGATCGATCATTGAACCCCTCGCAGTCCCAGCTTCAGGATCTCTTGGACCACTGCCAGCCGTACGGGTCTGAGGACCTCAGGGCTGTGGTGCTTCCAGCACCATTGTCGGCCTTCCTTGCCGAGAGCCTTTGCCTCTTGAGGATTGGCCAGCAGTTGGGAAACTGCCTCTGCTATGGCAGTAGGCCCTGAGGCAACCGCGCAGTGCTGTCCATCTTCGATCTCCAGGCCTGCGACAGCTACTGGAGTGGCCACCACCGGCACGCCCGCAGCCAAGGCTTCCAGGATGCGAATGCGCACGCCGCCGCCAAAGCGCAGCGGCACAAGCAGCGCGTCGATCGATTCGAAGAAGGCCCCGATCTGCTCCACAAACCCCATCCACCGCGCCCCGAGCTGTTGTGCTTCGTGCTTCAGGGGACCATCGTACCCGTTCCCTGCCAACACCAGCTCAGCGCCCGGGGTTCGGCGTTTCAATACGGGCCAGATCTCGCGCAGGAGATATGTTAGGGCATCCAGGTTGAAATCCGCGCGGAAGCTGCCCATGAAGCCCACCTTCAACCCAGGCTGTGTTGGGCGCTGGCGGGAAAAGAGTTCCCCGGGGACAGGCACCGGGAGGTGCCGTACAATCGGGTGCGAGCCGCTGTGGTCCAGAGGGATATCGGGAGTCTGCCCGTGGCTTGAATCGGATCCCGAATGCTCCTCAGATCCCATGTGTTCCTCGCGCCCTGAGAGTTCCCGTTCGATGGTAGCGCGATCATCCTCGGTTAGAGAGAGCACGGCATCGAAGAGGGTCCAGGATCGGACCTCCAGTTTCTTATAGCGCCGTGCTTCTGCCGATAGCCGCGCGCGTTGCGCTGAAGATTTGGCCGCATCTGCTGCGCGTTCGCGGATTCGGAAAGCTGCATCGTGAGCCAGTAGCGCCACAATCCCGGACCTGACTGAGCGGCGCAGGCCGTAGGTTTCCCAGTTCTCCAGGATCGTCAGATCAGGCTGGAACTCCTCAACTATCCGCTCCAGGTTGGAGCGCAGTACGCGATTGGCCCAGTAAAGGCAGATCTCCGGCACTCCGGTGAGTGTGCTCAGCGTCCGGTTGCGGAGTTTGTAGAGTGTCTTGTGAATGATCGTGGTCCGGTTGGGCATGAGTGAGGCAACAACACGCACGCCCATCGATTCAAGCTTCGGGATCAGCGCTGCCTCGGCGCGGTCTTCGAGCTGACAGAGATAGACCACCTCATGTTCGGTGGCCAGATCCTCCAGAAGCGCAAGCGAGACTCGCCGCGTCCCCTGATGGGGTGGGTAAGGGAAGAACGGCTTGACCACCAGAATCCTCGCCATAAAGGCTCCCCCCCAGCGGGTCTCTACGAAGATCCCACCCAGATTCGAGCGTCGACAATGGCGCATTCGCTGGGGTTCGGATGCAGGATGAAGGGGTTGAGGTCCACCTGCGTGATCTCGTCCAACTCCAGCACCATCTGCGAGAAGCGCATTAGGCATTTCCCCAGAAACCCGAGTGCCACTGCCTCCTCTCCGCGCACGCCCGAAAGCAATGCATGGCCGCGGACCGAGCGCACCATCTCCTCAGCATCCAAATCCGTGATCGGAGGGATCCGAGTGACTACGTCACGAAGGATCTCCACGTACTTGCCACCGGTACCGAAGGTGATGGAGGGCCCCATGATCGGATCCACACTGGCGCCCAGGATCACTTCGCGACCGGGCTTGACCATTCCCTGCACAACCCAGGCTTCATCGCCGGGGCCATGGCCAGCTCTCTCGATGGCGCCTTGGACTTGTACGCAGGCATCCCGCAATTCAGCATCGTTCCGTATGCCGAGCATGACGGCCCCCGTATCCGATTTGTGGGCCAGCTTCCGCCCGGCTGCTTTCAATGATACCGGATAGCCGATCTCCCGGGCACTTTCCAGCGCTTCGCCCACGGTCTCGACCTCCTGTGTGGCCGTAGTAGGAAGACCGTAGCAAGCCAGGATGCGCATGCCATCGGCGGCTGGGATCTGAACCCTGCCTGCCTTGCGGTGGGAGCGCAGGATAGCCCTGGCCTCGTCAGTCCGCGCCGTAAACCGATGGATCGTCCCTTCTGGACGCCTTTGCCACTCGGCGTAACGGTGCATTTCAATGCACGCACCAGCGGCCATCTCGGTGAATGGATAAATCGGCGGACAATCCGGCAACTCCCCGTAGACCATCTGGTAGGAGGATTCCTCCGCCATGATCACGCCGAATACGGGTTTTACGTGACCCCCTGGTCCTTCTTTTGTGTTGTGACTCCGGAGTGCTTCCGTGATGGCCCTAGCCACATCGGCCGGGGTTACCATCAGAGGCGGTACAAAGATGGGAATCACGATGTCCACGTTGGGATCGTCCAGCAGGAGCGAGAGTACATCTCGATACGTGCCCGGCACACCAGAGGCGGTAAAATCCACCGGATTCGCCGCGATCGCTGCTTCGGTCGGCATCATCCCGCGCAACTGGGCCAGTGTTTCTTCCTCGAACCGGGCCATCTCCATGCCACCTGCAATCAGCGAGTCAGTGGCCATGATTCCTGGCCCTCCTGAGTTGGTCAGGATGGCCACACGGTTGCCCTTTGGCAGATGGCAGCGGCTGAAGGCGGCCACCAGGCTCTGCATCTCGGAGATTGAGTTTGATCGGATCACGCCGCACTGGTGCAAGAAGGCGTCGATAACAGTATCCGTGCCGGCCAGAGCACCCGTGTGGGAGGATGCCGCTCGTTGGCCGGCTGGTGTGCGGCCCGATTTTACCACGATGATCGGTTTATGCTTGGTTGTTCCGCGGGCCGCTTGCAGGAACATGCGTGGATCACCAAAGGACTCCATGTAGGCGGCGATTATGCTTGTGCTGGGATCCCTCGCCCAGTGGGCGATCAGGGCATCGCTTGTTATGTCGGCGCTGTTGCCGGTGGAAACAAAGGAGCTGAAACCGATATTCATCCGCCCCATGTACTCCATGATTGACACGCCGAA
>JAGMDA010000501.1 GCA_023128935.1 Candidatus Eiseniibacteriota bacterium
ACTTGAGGGCACGCTGCCGGCGGGCACGCAGCTTAAGATCACCAGCGACGTCTCAAGATACATTCGCGACATGGTCAGCGAGCTGGAGAACAATATCCTGAGCGGTCTGATCCTTGTAATCGCGGTACTCTTCATCTTCTTGGGCTTCACGAACTCGTTTTTTATCGGGACCGCGATTCCCTTCTCGATGTTGATCTCCTTCGCTATCCTGCGAGCGCTTGGCATCACACTCAATATGGTGGTGCTCTTCTCGCTCATCCTCGCCCTGGGCATGCTCGTCGATAATGCCATTGTGATCGTCGAGAACATCTTCCGCTATCGCGTGCGCGGCAAGGGCCCCATCGAGGCCGCCCGCGAAGCCACACACCAGGTTTCCGGCGCCGTCATCGCTTCCACGTTGACCACCATCTGCGCCTTTGGTCCGTTGATCTTCTGGCCTGGAATCATGGGCGAATTCATGAAGTTCCTGCCGATCACGGTCGTCGTGACATTGCTGGCTTCACTCCTGGTGGCGCTGGTGTTCAACCCCGTGCTCTGCGCGCGGTTCATGAAGGTCCCCAAGGGTGCTGGCACTAGCAAGCGCCCGGGCGATCGCCTACTGGCCGCCAGTTTGCGCGGCTACGAGCCTCTGCTGCGCTGGTCGCTGAACCATCGCGCGCTCACCCTGGGGGGCATGTTCACGGTACTGATTGTGGTATTTGCCCTCTTTGGGGTCTTCAACGCTGGCGTGGAGTTCATGCCGGACACCGACCCGACCTTCGCGCACGGAAACATCGAGGCTCCCAGCGGCACGCGCATAGAACTCAGCGATGCCTACACGCGGCAGATCGAGGCCGAGGTGGACAAGGTGCCCGAGCTGAGGGCCTATGTAGCCAATGTCGGCTCAGGTCAGGGCGGCCTTACCGGCTCCGGCGGATCGGCTTCACACCTAGCCACAATCGACGTGGAGTTCATACCGGCGGAAGACCGCAAGCTCTCCTCGCAGAGCAGCCTGGCTGAGTTGCGCCGGCGGCTGGAGGCGTTCACCGGAGCGAAGGTGTCCATCGAGAAGGAGGAGAATGGCCCCCCCACGGGGAAACCGGTCACAATCGAGATCTCCGGCGATGATTTCCCGCGCCTAGGTGAGATCGCCGAGCAGGTCAAGGATCGCATCCGCGCTATCCCGGGGTTGGTCGATCTGCAGGACGATTATGACCGCGGGCGGCCGGAGATCTGCGTGCGACCCTCCCTCGAGAAAGCGGCCAGATTTGGACTGCGGACGATCGATCTCGCCAGCATGATACGCACGGCGATCCACGGCGAAGACGTCTCCAAGTACCGCGTGGGAGAGGACGAGTATGACATCGTAGTACGGTTGGCCGCGCCCGCGCGGCGCAGCATCGAGGACATCGAGGATCTGACCGTATTCTATGAGGGCCAGCACATCCCGATCGCCGCATTTGCCGACGTGACCTATGATGCCAGCCTAGGTTCGATCAATCGTATTGATTCAGAGCGGGTGGTGACCGTGACCGCTGATGCGGCTGCGGGATACAATAGCAATGCCCTGCTGGCGGAGTCGCAGCGGCGGCTGAGCGACCTGCCGCTGCCTGCGGGCTATCACATAACCTACGCCGGAGAGACCGAGATGCAGGATGAGGCCCAGGAGTTTCTATCCGAAGCCTTCATAATTGCGCTAATGCTGATTATGCTCGTTCTGATCACGCAGTTTACCTCGGTGACAGTGCCCTTTGTCATCATATCGAGTGTCGTGCTGTCGCTGATCGGTGTGCTTGTCGGGCTTCTCATAACACGCACGCCCTTCGGGATCATCATGACCGGAGTGGGAGTCATCTCGCTGGCCGGGGTGGTTGTGAACAACGCGATTGTGTTGCTGGACTTAGTCATCAAGCTGCGCCACGGCGGGATGGAGAAGATCGAAGCGATCGTCAAGGCCGGCCGCACCCGTTTTCGCCCGGTCATGCTCACGGCCATAACCACGATCCTGGGCCTCATTCCGCTGACCACCGGCTTCTCAGTGAACTTCGGGGCGCTCTTGCGTGGTGATTTCCCGCACGCGGTGATCATCGGCGGCGAGATGGCTCAATGGTGGGGCGGGATGGGTGTTGCCGTCATCTGGGGGTTGACGATTGCCACTTTCCTGACCCTGGTCGTGGTGCCGGTCATGTACTCCTCGATCGACCCGGTGCTGCGCTTCCTGCAGCTCGTGCTGATCGATCTTCCGCTCCGGCCGCTGCGGCGCTCGCGGGCGGCCGCGGACGGCAGCGGGGCATGACGAACAGTGGGGCTGCCGCGAGCTACGGATCAATCTCGGCGCGCACAGTAACAAGGCCCGCTTCAGGAACCCCTTCTACGGATTCGACGCTGCCGATATGAAGCATGCGTGAGATGTCATCCAGGGCGGGCTCCAGCGCCTTGAGCGTGGCGGTGCGTGCTGTAATGATGACCTGCCGCACGGGAGCCTTCATGCTTCTATTGCCCTCAGCCTTGATTCTGCGGATAGCTTCAATGACCTCTCGGGTGGCCGCGTAGAGGCCGGATTCGCTTGGTGCAGGAACCACCGCAAGTTCCGCGAGCGTCGGCCAGGGACTGCGGTGCACGGATGGATGCATGTCGGCATCGCTTGTATAACACCAGTGCCAGATTTCTTCGGACAGGAAGGGCAGGAAGGGCGCGAACATCCGCACTAGCGCCCGGTGCGCAAGGCGCAGGGTCGAGGCGGCCGATAATCGTCCTCTGGTCAACTCCTCTTCATAGGTGCGAGGCTTGGCCAGCTCGAGATAGTTGTCGCAGAATGTCTGCCAGAAGAACTCCTCTATGAGCATGAGCGCCTGGGCGTAATCGAAGCGGTCCAGGGCTTCGGTGGTCCGCTCGATGACTGGCCGCAGTTCGGCGATGATCGCCCGGTCGGTTTCTGCGATGATCTTCCCCGGGCCGAGTTGCTCTGGGTCTATTTCACCAAATCGGCCGATGGCGAACTTGCTCGCATTGAAGAGCTTTGTGCATAGGCGCCGCCCGACCTTGAACACCTGCTCGTCATAGGCCGTATCGACCCCCAGCCGCGCGCGCGCGGCCCAATACCGCACGCTATCGGCGCCAAACTCATCCAAGAGCGGTTCTGGAGTGACGGCATTGCCATGGCTCTTCGACATCTTCTTGCGGTCCGGGTCGAGGATCCACCCACTGATGACGACGTTCTTCCAGGGGATCTCGCGTTCATGCATGTAGGCCTTAACAATCGTGTAGAAGGCCCATGTGCGGATGATCTCGTGGCTCTGTGGGCGGATGTCCATCGGGAACAACTTGGTGTGCCGATCCTGGTTGAGGACCCAGTGGGTGGCAATCTGCGGCGTCAATGAACTCGTAGCCCAGGTATCGAGAACATCCGGATCACCCGCAAATCCGCCCGGTTGATTGCGCTGCTCTTCCGTGTAGCCCAATGGCACGTCCTCGAGCGGATCGACCGGCAAGTCCTCGGGCTTGGGCAAGATGCGCTCGTCGTAGAGGACCTGGCCCTGGTCGTCGATCCGGAACCAGACCGGAATCGGCACGCCGAAGTAGCGCTGACGGCTCAGACACCAGTCCTGATTCAATCCCTCCACCCAGCGCTCATAGCGCACGCCCATGTATTCAGGGTGCCAGGCGATCTTCCTGCCCTGCGCGATGAGGGCTTCCTGCTTGTCGAGGATGCGGACAAACCACTGCCGCGCCGGCACCAGCTCGAGCGGGTGCTCCCCCTTCTCAAAGAACTTGACCGCGTGAGTGATTGCCTCAGCCGGCCGGTCGACGACGCCTTCAGTGGATTCGGCGAGTTCAACGACGATGCGCTGCGCCGCATGTGCGGATTTGCCCTCGATCTGGGCATAGGCTTCGTTCGCCGCATCGGGGTTGAGGCTCTCCCAGCCGGGCTGGCCAAAGGTGACTGGCAGCAGGTGGCCATCGCGCCCAATGATCTGGCGCAGCGGGAAGTTGTACTGCTGCCACCACTCCACATCGGTCTGGTCCCCGAATGTGCAGACCATCACAATGCCAGTGCCTTTGTCTGGCTCAGCTTGCGGATCGGGCATGATCGGCACCGGGACATGGAAGAGTGGCGTAATGGCCTGCTTGCCAAAGAGAGGACGGTATCGTTCATCGTCCGGATGTGCCAATACGGCGACGCACGCGGGCAGGAGTTCAGGCCTGGTGGTGGCGATCACAACTGCATCGCGGTCACCGTCCTGAATGCCGAACCGGAGATAGTGAAATGCGCTCTGGCGGTCCCTGTCGGCGACTTCCGCTTGGGCGATGGCGGTCTGAAAGGAGACATCCCACATTACCGGGCGCTCTGCCTGATAGACCTCGCCCTTCTCCAGTAGATCCAGGAAGCTGAACTGGGAGATCCGCCGGCAATGGTCGTCGATCGTCGAATACTCTTCCTCCCAGTCATAGGACAAACCCAGCCGGGTCCACAGGTGGCGAAAGGCTTCCTCGTCTTCCTTCGTCACCACCTTGCACAACTGGATGAAGTTGGCGCGACTGATCGGCGTGGGGCGGCCCTTGCGCCCGCGCTCCGGATGGAGATCCGGATCATACGGGACGTGGGGTTCGCACTTGACGTTGAAGAGATTCTGCACGCGCCGCTCAGTCGGCAGGCCATTGTCATCCCAGCCAATGGGGAAGAAGATGTTCTTCCCGCACATGCGCTGGTAGCGCACAACAAAGTCCTGGTGCGAGTAGCTGAACAAGTGGCCGACATGCAGCGAGCCGCTGACGGTGGGGGGCGGCGTGTCCACGACAAATGTCTCTTCACGCGGTCTATCGGGCTCCCAGGCAAACAGCCTGGACTTCTCCCAATGGTCTCGCCAAGCTGCCTCGACATCATGGGGCTTATATTTCTTCGGAAACTCCATCGTTGACTCCCATCGGAAACTCCATCACTAGTTCCCGGGTGCAATGCCGCTGAACCGTCTTCACCCAGCCCAGGCATCCCCAAGGCTGATTCGGGAAACACGCATTTTCTCATCTGGGAGGCAGCTGAGCCAAGAGGAATACGAGGCCATTCGGACAGTGATCGCTTTGCCCAGAAAATCGATACCTCGATTGCCCGCCCTGGTGAAAGTCCCATCACCCAGTATGATCGTCACACCGTCGTGGGAAGAATCGATGGCTGCCTGAATGGTCGGGAAGGGTCCTACCCCGCTAGGATAAACGATAACTGGAACCCCGAAGGTAGGGAGTTGGGCTCCGATATGACCTGTGGCTGTCGCACTGCTCAATGAACAGCCTCGCCGTCACTGAACACTAGTCCCTCTGGATACCACTCCACGTCGAAGTCGGCGATGTCCCGGTGCGTCAGGGCCTCCCACTGTTCGGGCGTGAATCCCTGCGCGCACGTGGCCCAGTACTTCACTGTCCAAGTCGACGTCTTCCTGGCACCTATAGGATTCGCGACGCTGATGTGATCCTCGATCAGCATATGTCCCCATTCATCCCGCAGATGAAAGCAGGCATTGAATGCATCCACGTCCCGGTCGGTCTTGTTCTCGTAGCGGAAACGGATCCGCACGATATCGTCGAACATGCTGATAGCGTCGGCCCACATGTCAATGGAGGTCAGCACAATGACATCTCTGGCTCTGCCTCCGTCTGGCGGCCTGTGTCGGATCTTATAGAGATACCCCAGTAGCACAATGGCTCCCATCAGAGTGAATACAACGAGCCTGCGGATTAGCACGGCCCGCGGTAGATTTCCCATGAGGTCAAGCGCGACCTTGACAATCCCTATTAAAGCAACCGACGCGAAGGTGAGGATCATGAGGAACGCGATGGTGCCCACGCCGAAATCAAGCACCACCGGCAGAGCCGAAAGGACAATCATTGCCAGCATTTCCCCTCCATTCTAAGTGGAACGTACGGAGTCGCTGAATCGATCAATACTATATCCTGGAGATTGTCAAGGCGAGCGCATAGGCTGGAATCCACCGCTTGGTAGAGGTAAGGCTCCAGCACGTCTACATATTCTTGAGTGCACGCAAGATCTCACCTTCGTCGCGTGCCTCTCTGAAGGCGCGGGCAGCATCGTGAAACGCGAAGGCCTCGGCCATCTGCTTATAGATCTTCAGATAGAGCATATCGTCATAGGGTGGCGCAACAAAGACGAAGAACAGATGAGCCAGATCGCCGTCCAGGCAGTCGAACTCAAGGCCGGGTGTCGAGCGTGCAAAAGCCATGATGAATTCACGCGCCTCGCGAGTGCGCACGTGAGGGATTGCCACGCCTTTGCTGAGTCCCGTTGAGGCCTTCTTCTCGCGGTTGATGAGATCGCTGTAGAGCTTCCGGGCGTTGCCTACGCGGCCTGAACTGGCAACCATCTCGGCCAGCTCCTTGATGACTTCTTCCTTGATCGACCAGACAAAACGCTTCCGATCGTATGGCTCATCCGGCTCCGGTGGCGTTGTCGTGAAGAGCTCCATGCGGATGAGTTCCGGTTTGATCAGACGCGCGAGGTTCATCGTGTCTGCATCCCCAACGAGGCGCATACCGCAATATTCAGCGATCTCCCCGAAACAGTGCGAAGTCCAGGCAGTGCGACCCGGACCCCGCTTGTCAACCTGGCGGGCCAAGCAAGCGCTGGTCGCCCGACCGCCTAGCTGAAGCGGTCGATCAGCGCCTCGATATCAATCCTCGGATGTGAGTCGTCAAGTTCACGACCACGCGAGCTGCCATCTTGCTGCATCCGGGAGAAGTACTCGTCGCTTTCTGACTGATAGAACACCCCACTGTAGATCGTCTCTGCATCGTTGGACGCTACGAGCGCTGCCTGGCGATCAGCGGGGTCATGGTCGTCGGGCAAAGGCTTGACTATCGAATTGAAGTATTCAAATCCACTCCCCTTTGCAAATGTCAGGCACGGGCTCAGAACATGGACCAGTGAAAACCCCTCATGGCTGATGGCCTGTGTGATCAACTTGTGCAGCAGCTTCGGATGGCCGCTATAGCCCCGAGCGGTGAAGGTGGCCCCGAAAATGATCGCCAGCTCAACGGGATTCATGGGTGTTTCGACAACGCCATGGGGCGATGTCTTCGTCCTGAAGCCCTGCCGGGTTGTCGGGGAGGTCTGCCCCTTGGTCAATCCGTAGATGCGATTGTCTAGTAGGAGATAGGTGATGTTGACGTTTCGTCGCGCAGCATGCGGGAAGTGTCCAATGCCGATCGAGAGTCCGTCACCGTCTCCGCCGACCGCGAGCACGGTCAG
>JAGMDA010000502.1 GCA_023128935.1 Candidatus Eiseniibacteriota bacterium
ACTCAACTCAACTCAACTCAACTCACCGCTGGGTTCGCAACTCACCGAGCATTGACGGCGACACTGGTATCACATATAATACCACCATGGAACTCAAGGTCGTCCTGGATACCTGCGTCTTCGTGTCTGCACTGCGCTCAAGGCGCGGCGCATCCTTCCGGGTGGTTCAGCTCATTGGCAAGGGCCGCTTCCAGACCTGTGTTTCTGTGCCCCTGGTCCTCGAGTACGAGAGCGTCGGCAAGCGGATTGCTCGTAGCGTGGGGCTCCGGCACTCGGACGTAGATGATATCGTGGATTACATTTGCCGCGTCTCCGAGCGGCGGCAGATCTTCTACCTGTGGAGACCCTTCCTGAAGGACCCGATGGATGACATGGTGCTTGAGCTCGCCGTGGAGAGCGGTGCCCAGATCATCGTGACGCACAACATCCGCGACTTCCAGGGCGTCGAGGAGTTTGGTTTACGGGCGATACCCCCAGGTCGATTCCTGCGAGAGATAGGAGAGCTACCATGAGCACCATAAGTCTGCGATTGGCGGAGTCACTCCACCGGCGGGCCCGGGAGCTGGCGAAGCGAGAGGGCGTATCCACGAACCAGCTGATTGTCACAGCCCTAGCCGAGAAGCTCGCAGCCTTGATGACCGCAGAGTACCTGGAGGAACGGGGCAACCGGGGAAGGCGGAAGAAGTTCGACGCAGCACTCTCTCGCGTCCGGGATGTCGCCCCCGATCCAGATGATCGGACTTGACTCGGATGTCGGGTTTCTCGGGATCCTGCCGCGTCCACTATGAGGAGTCAGTACTGCCCGGTTTCAAGGAAGAGTCGGCTCAATCAGAACTGGCAGGTGGCGCATCCAATTCGTGCGATTACGGTGCCTATGCATCCATCGGTTTCAGGAAGGTGCTTGCGTGTCATTGCTAGTACGGTCTGCATCCCCCCCGTGAGGCGCAGGGGTAACTACTTGATTGAGCGGACGGGAACCAAGTAAGGGAGCTGTCACGCGCCTGGCTGGAACCAGTCGTGCGCCAGGATGAGCGTCGGGGACCCGCCGCTCATCAATATGTTCTGCGGATAACTGCGGCAAGCACATTGAGAATCGGGAGCGAAGTGACCTTTCTAACGAAGAATATTCCCATTGCGGATTGCACTGATGCACGTGATTCTCCGCGCGCTGGGGTCATCCACTGATGTGCGGTGCACATCCGCGAGGCCGATGGCTGATTGCTCTCCTCCTTGTTGTCTTTCCAGTTCCGGCTAGGGTCCAGCCCATTGACGTGTGGTGCCAGTGTGGTGCCACGCCCGTTCCCCTCCGGCACCCTGCCCGTTCCAGTCTGGCTCGATGCCCGTCCGGGTCATCTGGCGCCTGCGCATGCCTCCTCCTGGACTGTGCCCTCGATCCCAACGGTGAGGACGCGGAACCCGATCCCTCTCCTGCCGGCGGCGGCTAGGGCTTCTTTGACCACCGTGACGAGACCGGTGCAGCAGGGCACCTCCATGTGCGCAGCGGTTACCGACCGGATGTCATTGCCTGCGAACACGTCCGCGAGCTTCTCGACATAGGAGGCCGCGTCGTCGAGCTTCGGACACCCCACGGCCAGGGTCCGGCCGCCGGGTAGCCGCTCGTGGAAATCCGGCATCGCAAAGCCGACGCAGTCTGCTGCAATGAGCACGTCGGCGCCGTCCCAAATTTCTCCCTGGATCGGGAGCAGGTGGAGTTGCACCGGCCAGTGACCCAGGCGGGATCGGGTGGGGGAGGGGGATGCCGGCGACGCGGCTTGAGTCAGATTCAGCTTGCGAGCCATTGGCCCCAACCGCAACCTCGTCGAACGCGTCAGCCTTACGGCGCTCAAGTGTGATCGCGCCCTGCAGATTTTTTTCGTCGGCCGATCCGCCTAGGCAGATCCAGGACAGGTGACCGCAATCGCCACGCAGGACAAGAGCTGCGAGGCTGCTGGCCAGAGTTGTTGCGGGAGGTTGCCAGATAGTGTCTGCCCCGCAGAGGCAGGTATCATCGAAGCTGGCCTCGATCGTCAGGCCGGCCCTGTCACAAGAACAGCTCGGCCTCGCGGCCAGTTACGGGCCGCGCCGGGCGACTTTCCAGAGTGTGCATGCAGCGTAACGGCCCGCAGCCGCGCCTCGGCGGCACCAGCGTTTATGGCGGCCTCTAGGTAAAGAGCTCGGTCGACAGGTAGCGCTCGCCGTGCGAGGCCAAGACGGCCACCACGGTCTGGCCGTCGGCCTCGTCGCGGGCGGCGATCCGGCACGCGGCCCAGGCCACGGCGCCCGATGATATCCCGACCATCAGGCCGTCTTCCCGGCACAGGCGCCGCGCGGTCACAAAGGCATCCTCGCTCGCGACGGGGATGATCTCATCGACCAGATAGACGTCGAAGATCTCGGGCACGAAGCCCGCGCCGATGCCCTGGATCTTGTGCGTACCCGGTTGTCCACGGGAGAGAACGGCGCCTACCGCTTGGGGGCTTGCAGGCGCTCCAGGCGCAAGCGGTCGCGCTGGTCGAACAGTCGCCGTGATGCCAACCAGATCGCCCCCATTGATCCAAATCCCACTCCTGATGAGATCATGAACATGATCAGGATCTGGTACTTGACGGCCTCGGCGGGCGGAGAACCAGCCAGTATCTGACCGGTCATCATCCCGGGCAGGGTGACAATGCCCGAGGCTGCCATGGCGTTGATGATCGGAGTTAGCGCGGTGCGCATGCTGTCGCGGCAGATGTCGGCCATGGCCTCCTGGCGGGATTGTCCGAGAATCAGCCGCTGCTCGATCACGCTGCGCTGCTGCCAGGCTGATTGGGTCAAGCGATCCACAGACAGCGATATCCCATTCATCGTGTTCCCGAGCAGCATGCCCAGTAAGGGGATGGCATACTGCGGAGTGAACCAAGGATCTGGGCGGACTATTACGGCCAGGGTTAGGATGGTGACAGTGAAAGATGAGATGAACATCGAAGTCGTACCGACCCCGAAGGCCCACAAACCACGGAAGCGACGGTGTTGCCGGGCCACGACTTCCCTTCCGGCGACAAGAAGCATCACGGTGGCCATCAGTGCAACCCAGCTGATCTGCACGTGTGCAAAGAGCGCGCGGAGAACGAGACCGATGAGCAGCAACTGAATGGTCATGCGCATCGAGGAGATGATCAGTTGGCGCCCTACACCAAGCCGCGCGCGCGCTGTCAGGACCGCCAGGATCAGAACCAGCAACGCGGCCGCACAGAGGTCTAGCGGTGAGAGAGAGATTGCGCTCACGTGTGCACCTGTAGGGTGATGTTGCCCTCGTTCATGCGATAGCTCCGGCAGGCGACGCGCTGCGCCTGCTGCTGGTCGTGTGTGACCCAGAGTACGGGTGCACCGGTTTCTGCTCGGTATGCTGCGATAGTCGCCTCTGCACAGCGAGTGCTCTCGGGGTCCAGGCTTGCCGTGGGTTCATCCAGGAGGAGGGCCTGGGGGCGAGTGTTTAGCAACCGCGCCAGGGCAAGGCGTTGGCGCTCGCCGGTCGAGAGCCGCCCAACCTGCCAGGTCAATATGTCCTGGTCAAGATCGAGGTCTTGTAGCCGGCGCTTGTCTGGGGTGGAGAAATGACCGCTGACGTCGTCATGCCACCACTGACTCTCTGCGGGGAGCATCCCCACGCGCCGGCGCCATTGCGGCGCAGGGATATCATTGCATTCGAGTTCATTGAGGAACAGGAAGCCGTCGTGGGGGTCTAGGTCTGCGATAGCGCGCAATAGCAGGGTCTTGCCGGACCCCGATGCGCCAAAAAGACAGACGCACTCAGCCGGCCCGATCGTCAATTCAATCGGACCCCAACCGTGGTAGCGCAGACCTTCAATGCGGAGCTGATTCAGAATTCCGCCCCCCCCCTTATCTCCGGCGTAGCTCACGCTCTCGAATCCCCTTGGGCCTCTCTCAACCTACACCAGGTCGATGCCCAAGGGAATCAAAGGCCCTATAGTTCACGGAAAAGGGTCTGCCACGCGAGCGGGGTCTTGCCATTGCCGCGCTGTTGCGCCATCGTGGGGAAGGCTGGATTCGGGGGTACAGCGCACAGGTCCAACAGTAGAGCGAGATCCATGAGCAGATCCAAGGCACAGAGGGTCGGGGTTGTCGGGGCCACTGGTCTCGTAGGACGGGAATTCCTGGATCTCCTGAATAGGCGGCAGTTCCCGATCGCTCAGCTGCGCCTTTTCGCGAGTGGACGCTCAGCAGGCCAGCGGGTCCCATTCCAAGGGTCAGGGGTATTGGTCGAGGATCTGACCCAGGCCGATCCCTCCGGCCTGGATGTGGTGTTTTTCTCCGCCGGCCGAAGTGTGGCGCACCAGTATACGCCGCGCTTTACGGAGGCCGGGGCTGTCGTCATCGACAATTCCTCGGCCTTTCGCGAGGACCCGCAGGTGCCACTTGTGGTCCCCGAGGTCAATGCTGGTCAACTGAGGGCCAGCTCTTCACGCATCATTGCCAACCCCAACTGTTCCACGATCATTATGCTGCTCCCCTTGGCACCGCTCTACCGCGCCTTCGGGATCCAGGAGATCGTGGTTTCGACCTACCAGTCCGTTTCTGGTGCTGGCCAAGCGGCTCTGGATGACCTCCTGGGTCAGGCCCGCGCTTTCGCGCAGGGGGAACAGGAGACGTGGACGCACTACGATCGACCGATCTTTCTCAATCTGATTCCGCGGATCGGAGACTGGACGGAGGACGGCGAGTGTCTTGAGGAGCGCAAGCTGGCACGGGAGACCTGGCGCATTCTCGAGGATGACACGTTTCCCATCTATGCGACCACCGTGCGGGTCCCGGTTGAGCGCTGTCACTCCGAATCCATTTTCCTGCGAACCAAGCGCGACGTGACCACACGCGAGGTGGTCGCAGTACTGGAAGATGCGCCGGGGATCTCGCTCCTCGATCTTCCCACACCCCGGGAATTGGCCAGGCGTGAGGAGGTTTTTGTAGGGCGCATCCGTGTCGATTCGCAGGATCCTCATGTTGTTCGGTTCTGGGTAGTAGCGGACCAGCTTTGGAAGGGAGCTGCACTCAACGCCATCCAGATCGCCGAACAGTTGATCGATATGGGGAGGCTCAGTTCCTGAATGCATATGTCAAACACAGTCGTGATGAAGTTCGGAGGCACATCGCTTTCCTTGCCTGAGCGCCGCACCGTTGCCGCAGACCGGGTTTGCGAGAGAGTTGGAGAGGGAAAACGCATTGTGGTTGTCGTCTCGGCCATGGGCCGCAGAGGCGCCCCCTATGCAACCGATACGCTTCTTGATCTTGTGCGCGATTTCCCACACGCAGGCGCGCGTGAGATCGATGCCCTCGCCGCGTGTGGGGAAGAGATCAGTGCAGCGATCTTTGCATCCGTCCTAAATGAGCGTGGCGTGAAGGCGATTTCGTTGCGCGGATTTCAGGCGGGGATTGTGACTGATGGCCTTCACCGCGAGGCCAGCATTCTCGAGATCAGGCCCAGGCGGATGCTCTCGCTGCTCGATCAGGGCACCGTGGTTGTTGTGGCGGGTTTCCAGGGGACAACGTTGGATGGTGACGTCACAACCCTGGGCCGCGGGGGCAGTGATACGACCGCAATGAGCATTGCAGCGGCGCTCCGCGCGGAGGTTGTGGAGATTTACACCGATGTTGACGGAGTGCTCACGGCGGATCCGAAGGTGGTCGCCGATGCCCGGGCGGTTCCGGAGGTTACGTATGAAGAATCGGCCGAGTTGGCCTTCAATGGGGCGGAGGTGCTACATCCGGTAGCGGCAGAACGCGCCCAGGCTTCTGGCCTTTCCGTCAAGATCAGCAATCTCCTGCCGGGCACAGATAGCACTTGGATCGTCCCGGACGAGGGCCGCTGGTCACCTGGCAAGGAGAAGGCCCCACGCACAACGGCTGTGACATCCGCGGCCGGGATCGCGCAGCTGCGCATCAGCGGCGCCCGATTTCACAGTGACCCAGACCTGGTCGCGCGGATCTTCGCCATGGTTGCCGAGCGCGGCGTCAGTCTCGATATGATGAACATCTCCTCGGATCGAGTTGCGTTCACTCTGGATCGGATGCATGCGCAGGAAATCGCCGCGGTTCTCTCGGAGTTCGGCCTTGAGGTCGAAATCACCGACCGCTGCGCAAAGGTGACTTTGGTGGGTGGCGGAATTCACGGCATTCCGGGAGTCATGTCCCGGATCCTGCGGGCTCTGGCCCGCAGGCGGATCGGGGTCCACCAAAGCGTGGATTCAAACATGATCATCGGCGTGCTCGTAGATGGAGCCTGTGAGGAGGAGGCCGTTCGTGCTGTCCACGAGGAATTCTTTGGATAGACGGGGGTCCCTTCCTCGCGGGTAGCATGCACCGGTGCGTCCTCGGTGGAACATCAGCCTCAACTCAATCGGATGCGACTCTCAAATAATCTGAATCACGACACCCAGCGGCTGCATGGGTTATTGGATATAGCCCAATGCTCTCAGTTTCCGAATGGTCTCTTCGTCAATCGTGGTGTCGGACTGTGAGGTTGTACGAATACGTTCCGTCCAATCTCTCAAGTCTCGGATCATTCTAGTGCACAGATCTCTTTGTTCTGAATGCAGATCCTTCTCCTCGTGCGGATCTGCGTGGAGATCGAACAGCAACGTATCGTACGGAGCGACTTCTAGGAACTTCGGTTCCTCGCTCATCATCAGCTTGTATGACTGATCCAGCATGCTATACACACCCCGACCCCTCACGTTTTCGAATAGCAATGGCCGTTGCCCAAGCCGTGGGTCACTCATCAAGTCTATTCCCTGTACATCACCCGGTATCATCTCTGGATATCCCATCAGGCTCAGGACAGTTGGCAGGATGTCGACATTGGAAACAGGATCGCCGATTATCACTGATGGCACCAGACGTGGGTATCGAATCACAAGTGGAATGCGAAGCACCGGATTGAAGAGCAACCTCGGATGGCCGAAAGTGAAGCGTTCGCCCAAGAACTCGCCATGATCCGCGGTGATAACAAGCAGGATATCGTCCAGGAGTTCCGTAGACCGCAGGTTCTGTGCAAGTTGCCCCAGTTGGTGATCTACATACGCAAGCTCGCTGTCATAAGCCGCACGCACGTAAGCAAAGCTCTCGGGTGCGTACGCAGCTACACGTGTGCTGTCATGGAATACCTGAGATACACTTGCGCATTCTCTTTGGACAGCGCGTAGGTTAGGGATGGATTCAAGGGAAAGGTCTTCTGTAAAAGACGAGAAATACGGTTCGTGGATGACGTAGGGTTTATGCGGTTCCATGACATTGATGTAGAGAAAGAGATGGCCCTCGCGCTGCCTGATCCATTTGAGAACCTGAAAGGCTGCGAAGAAGGAGGTTTTTGACCCGGAGTCCTTGCAGAGGAAAGCATCGTAGAGTCTCTGCCAGGCCGGATAGAACCAGCAATCCTGGTAAACGCCGACATCGACATCGAATCCTTGAGTGAGATTTGTAGTTCTTCCTGCGAGGTTATTGTTGTACATCGCAATGGAGAAATAGCCAAGGCAGTTGAGGATCTCAGTGAGAGTGAGGAGCTCATCGGGAGTGCGGGGGAGGCCATCATTGCGATGCTGCGAGGGGTTCAGGCCGGTGAAGATGCTGACGTGGCCAGGGGGAGTCCAGTTGGAGGCGCTGTAGGCATCGGTGCAGAGCAAACCCTCGGCAGACAGGCGGTCGATATGGGGAGTGGTCTTATGAGGGTAGCCACAAGAGGAGAAGTGATCACCGCGGGCGGTATCAAGGACGATAAGACAGAGATTGGGAATGGAGCCGGTACAATGAGCGTTCCGCTCGCGCAAGGCGCGCGTGGCGGACCAGTCGGAGATGAAATACGTGAGAACGGCGAGGGCCAATAGGCAGAGCGAGAGCAGTAAGGGGGGTAAGTAGAAGGCGCGCGTTGTCTGCATAATTCTGTGTAGGACGAGGGTGGCAGTGGAACCGCATAGGATGGCCGCTACCGCGAACTGCCAGTAGGGGGGTGCTCCGTGCAGATCGCGATGGATCAAAGCGACCAGGAGAGCACAGCCTATGATCCAGGAGAGCAGGAAGGCGATGAAGGAGGCCCTGGGAGGATCGTTGAGGAACCTCCTGAGCCGCGGGATAGCGAATATTGCAAGGGAGAGAATGGTCAAGCCAACCAGGGCGGAAGCTGAGTAGAGGAGCCAGGATTTGAGGAAGACCCAGGGGCGCAGCCAATAAGGGCCGTAGCTGAGAGTGATAAAGACGCCTTCGAGGGATGCTATGAGGCTGCCAGCCAGGACCGCTCCGAAGATCAGCGCCAATACAGTCTTGGCCCAGGGCCCTGTCGCTGGTTGTCGATCCACGGCTTACTCCTGTCCGGAAGCCTATCTAGGGACAGGGGATGAGTCAACCCGATCTCGCGGGCGATCACAGGGCTTGCGATTATGGGATTCGGAGTCGCGGAATGCTTGGCTCGGGGTTGCGGGATGCGTGGCTCGGGGTTGCGGGATGCGTGGCTCGAGGTCACGGGATGCGGGGCTCGGGGTGGTGGGGTGTGTGGCTATGCATTTGTGGTTTCCTTTCCGTTGGCTTCCGGCTATGATGTCCCTAAGAAAAGACAGCCTGCCTCATGACCTCATCTAGAAAGGGAGTTCTGGGTCTTCACCCGACAAGGAGTCCTCCGCATGAGACAAGTCGATTTTGACGGTACCCAGGTGAATTTCCCGCAGTTCAGCATGCCGCACTTTCGGCGTGGATTGGGCCGCTGGATCATTCTACTCCTGGTGGTTCTGATACTGATTTTAACGAGCCTCTACACCGTCGGGCCTGAGGAGATCGGCATCGTGCTGCGCTTCGGGGAGTTCGTCCGCTCTACCGACCCGGGCCTTCACATGCGCATGCCGCTTGGCATTGAAACGGTGACGAAGGTGCCAATCCAGCGTCAGCTGAAGGCGGAGTTTGGCTTTCGAACGATTTCTACGAGCGTGCGTTCGCAGTACGCGGCACGGGGCTACGAAGGCGAGTCCAATATGCTCACCGGTGACCTCAATGCCGCCGACGTGGAATGGGTCGTTCAGTTCCGCATCGTGGACCCGTATGAATTCCTTTTCCGGGTGCGCAACGTGATCGAGACGTTCCGTGCGATGAGCGAAGCGATTATGCGCGAGGTTGTAGGAGACCGCACGGTCAATGAGGTGCTGACCGTCGGCCGGCAGGAAATCGCCCAACTCGTGGAGGTACATCTCCAGCAAATGTGCGAACAGTATGAGATCGGGATTAAGGTTGAGCAGGTCGTGCTCCAAGATGTCAATCCACCCGACCGGGTCAAACCCTCCTTCAATGAAGTCAATGAGGCTCAACAGGAGAGGGAGAAGCTGATCAACGAGGCCCAATCGGCATACAACCAGGTGATTCCCCGGGCCAAGGGAGAAGCGCAGCAGACCATCCAGGAGGCGGAAGGATATGCCCTGGACCGCGTTAACCGCGCGCGCGGTGATGCGGTGCGCTTCACGGCGCTCTTTGAGGCCTACCAGAAGGCACCGCAAATCACGCGGAAACGGATCTATCTGGAGACGATGAGAGAGATTCTTCCCAAGGTCAAAAACAAGGTCATTATCGACGATAATCTGCGGAGCGTTCTGCCGCTGTTGAACATAGAGTCGCACGCTGGTGGAACTCGTGAGAAATAAGACGATGAAGCGCGGAACTTCACAGGGAGCTATCGGGAGGGATTTCCCATGCGCGTAATCTGGATCATAATTGCCTTTGTGGTCATAATCGTGATGAACAGCGCGTTCTACATCGTCCGAGAGCCTGAGCAGGTGATCATCACGCAGTTTGGCGAGCCGGTGGGCGATCCGATCATCACGCCGGGGCTGAAGGTCAAGATCCCATTGATCCAGAAGGCCCATCGCTTTGAAAAGCGCTTCCTAGAGTGGGATGGTGATGCCAACGAGCTGCCGACCAAGGACAAGCGGTTTATCTGGGTCGATACCTATGCTCGCTGGCGAATCTCAGATCCCCTCAAGTTCTTCCAGCGTCTGCGTGATGAGCGGGGAGCAATAACTCGTCTGGACGACATCTTGGATGGTGAGACGCGCAACGCAATTGCCAATCACAACCTGGTGGAGGTGATCCGCAATACCAACCGGCAGCCTGAGCGGAGCGAAGAGCAGTTGGAAGACGAGGTTGTCCTTGCCTCCATTGAATTTGGGCGGGACGCGATCCGCTCCCTGGTGCTGGCCAAGTCACAGGAGCGCACATCTGATCTGGGAATCGAAATCCTAGATGTTCAGCTCAAGCGGATCAACTATGTCGAGGAGGTCCGCCGCAAGGTCTATGAACGGATGATTGCCGAGCGTCAGCGCATCGCCGATCGTTTCCGCTCTGAGGGCCAGGGAGAGGCTGCGCGTATCCGCGGCGAGAAAGACCGCGAACTCAAACGGATCCAGTCGGAGGCCTATCGCGAAGCGCGGGAGATCATTGGGCGCGCAGACGCAGAGGCCACCGCAATCTATGCCGAGGCATACAACCGCTCTGCCGCATCGCGGTTGTTCTATGAGTTCCTGCGGACAATGGAGACATACAAGAGCACGGTGGACGAGCAGACCACACTGGTTCTTTCTACGGATGGTGAGTTCTATCGCTGGCTCAAAAGCTCTCAGCCGAAATAGCCGATGCTACAAAACAGCAATAAATGCGGTCAGCTTGGTGAGAAGCTTGGGCCATGGCGTC
>JAGMDA010000503.1 GCA_023128935.1 Candidatus Eiseniibacteriota bacterium
TGGGCCATGGCGTCAGTACGAAGAGCCGGCCATTCCATCCGCGCATCGCACTAGCCGCTTCTCCGAGACTTGCAGCAGGCAGGAGACTGGCTATTCGGCTGCTGATTCATCTTGCGTGCGCTTCATCCTAGAGTTGCACTTGGGGCACTTCCTCTGGTTGCAGGGCCGGCCGGGGACATGCCGCTCCTTGTGCCCGCACTTGGGGCAGATGCAGCGCCCCCCGGGTCCGCCAGCAGACGGCCCTCCCATCCGGCCCCCTCTGGGCCCACCTTCGCCACCAGCACCTCGGCCATCCGTTCGGCCCCCGCCGAAGAAGCCCCGCCCGCGGTCCTTGGAACCGCCTGGGTGCCCGCCGCGGCCTGTTCGCCCACCGCGTCCACCGCTTTTGCCGCCGCCTGACATGTGATTGCCTCCTGGTTGAGTTTAGATCCCTCTATGCCTTCTGATGCCAACTCTCGAGTACCTGCGACTCCCGCTCAGGACTGAGGCCGGCCTGATGTTCTGTGTCCGCCGGCCGCGTCGTGTCCCAGGCCAGCGTGTCCTGAATCGTCTCTTCCAGGAGGCGGAACATCAACCCCTCTTGGAACGCCTTGCTGCAGTTGACGGTGTCATGAGCGTCGGGAATCCAGAGCGGCATGGTGGTGTACGGCTCAATGCCTTCTTCCTTCAGCATCCATTGATCAACCCACACGAAACGGGCGTCACTGGCGCTGGCCGTTCGGCAGGCTTCTAGAAAAGCGAGCATCGTGAGGGGTCGCTCAGGTCCTGTGGCGTTATACGTGCCGGTGTGATGGCCCTCGATCATTCGCAGGGTCCATTCGGCTAGGTCGCGCACATCGATGAACTGGATCTCGCGCTCCGGCCTGCCGGGTGCCAGCACTTCGCCCCCCTGCGCCACGCGGCGCGGCCAATAGGTGAAGCGATCCGAGGGGTCGTGAGGTCCCACGATAAGTCCGGGACGGATGCTGAGCACCCGACCCGGCAGTGCCTCTTCCGCCGCCTGCTCGCAGAGGGCCTTGAGCGGGCCGTAGGTCTCCCCGGTGATTTCCTCGACGGTCTCATCCTCCAATGTGCCCACGGGAGTCGATTCGTCAATCTGAAGGCTCGACAGATCCGAGTAGACTGACAGACTGGATATGAATGTGTAGTGGTCTGTAGCATCGGCCAGTAGCTTGCCTGATGCTCGGACGACGCGCGGCAGATAGCCGCAGGTGTCGATCACCGCATCCCAGCGGCGACCGCGGAGCGCCTCCAGATTGCCATTGCGATCGCCGCGCAGTTTCTCCAACTTTGGGAACGCGCTCGGATTGTGTTGACCGCGATTGAAGAGCGTGACCTCGTGCCCGGACACGAGCGCTGCTCCAACGAGGTGGCGTCCAAGAAAGACCGTTCCTCCGAGAACCAGCAATTTCATCGCAAACCCCTCTGCCTCGTTTCACCTCCGTCCGGGGTGCAGTATAGATTGTCCTACGAATGCGTGTCGCGCGTTTTTGTCTCATAGGCCCGACCGGAGAAGTCCGCAACGCTGCCGCAGCAGATGGCCGGTGAGATAGGCAGGCCATGAGCCAGCTGCCGCGGTGACATCTCGGATAAGACGCCGTGGGGGGTTTCGATACGGCCGGAGGTTGGAGTGTCGAGACCGGCCAGCAGGTTGAGCAGCGTGGACTTGCCAGAGCCCGACGCCCCGACTACACGCACGTACTCGCCGTCGCGCACCTCCATGTCCACGCCATCCAGGGCGCGCACCTCCTGGCCCCCCAGGTGATATATCTTGCTCAATCCTGTCGCTTTCAGCATGCTGAATGATCCATGGCGCTGCCCCGTGAGTTCAAGGCCGAAGCTGCTAGGGAACTCATCTCTTGGGCGTTCGTACTCACACTGAGAGGCCCTAGGGTTAGGAGGAATCATGCGCACGTATGCATCCCGGACGGCAACGCTGGCGGTCATCTTGGGCTCCATCATAGGCCTGTTTGCCCTGGCGGTGGGCACTCCGTCGGCTGAGGCCAAGCCGGGCTACTTCCGGCACCCGGACATCCATGGCAACCGGGTTGTGTTTACGGCTGAGGGTGATCTCTGGATCGCGATCCTGGATGGATTGCAAGTGCGGGATGTGCGGCGGATCAGCTCGCATCCTGGAGACGAGATGGCTGCTCGCTTCTCGCCGGATGGTAAATGGATCGCGTTCACTGGCTACTACGACGGCAACAGCGACATATATATCGTATCCGCCGGCGGCGGAGAGCCAAGGCGTCTGACCTGGCATCCCGCTTCTGATCGAGCGATCGGCTGGACGCCCGATGGCAAGCGACTCATCTTCTCGAGCATGCGCTGCAACCCGCATTGGAACAGCGAGCTTTTCGCGCTTCCGGTGGAGGGTGGAGAGCCCGAGAAATTGCCGTTGGGCCGCGCCAATTACATCGACATGGATGTAGAGTCGGGCCTTTGGGCCTTCACCCGGACCTGGGGAGGAGGCACATGGAAGCGCTACCGCGGCGGCACCGCGCCGAACATCTGGGTGGGGCACCCTGCGCGGGGTGACTTCACCGAGGTAACCGATTTCGACGGCCCCGAGGTGCTTCCCATGTGGCACGGTGGTCGCATCTACTTCCTTTGTGATCAGGGCGGCACGGCGAATATCTGGTCGATCCTGCCGGATGGCTCAGGCCGCACGCAACATACCCACTTCAAGGTGTGGGATGCCCGGTGGGCTGCCATGGGGCCATCGGGACGGATTGTCTTCACGCTAGCTGGGGATCTTCACATCTTTGATCCATCCGATGGGAGCGAGGCGACTCTGTCTATAGATCTTCCCAGCGAGCGGAACCTCACGCGCAAGCGCTATCCGAACCCCTCGCAGTACCTGACGGGATATACCCTGGCGCCCGAGGGTGATCGCGTGGCCGTTGCGGTGCGCGGCGAGATATTTTCCATCCCCGTGGAGGATGGCGTCACCCTTCCGGTCACGCGCGGGAGCGGTGCGCGGGAGAGCCGAGTGAGTTATGGCCCCAAGGGCAAGCGCGTCGTCTACGTCACCGATGAGAGTGGCGAGGAAGCGATTGTGACCGCGGATGCCTGGGGCCGTGGGGATGTCAAGGAGGTCAAGGGGTCAGGCAAAGCCGGTTGGCACTTCCCGCCCGTTTGCTCACCGGATGGGGAGTGGATTGCTTACGCCGACATGACCCATAGGCTCTATGTGGTCAAGGCGGACGGTGGGAAACCGCATGAGGTGGATCGTTGCGCCGAGACAGAGATCCGGGACTACGCCTGGAGCCCGGATGGTCGTTGGTTGGCCTATGCCATGAACAACAGCGTTGAGTTCAGTTCAATCTACATCTATGACACAAAGAAGAAAACCTCGCATCAACTCACAGGCTGGGAGACCGATGATTTCAATCCGACCTGGGACCCGCAGGGCCGCTATCTCTACTTCCTCAGCGCCCGCTCGATCAACCCGATGATTGGGTGGTTTGACTTCGAAACGATCGTGGTCAATCCCACGAAGCTCTATATGGTACTCCTGCGCTCCGATGTCGAGAATCCGCTGGCGCACACGAAGGGTATGCCACCCAAGGACGACGAGGATGCGGACAAGAAAGACAAGAAGGACGGAGATACAGACAAGGATGACAAGAGTGATGAAGAAGATAAAGCCATCGAACCCGTAGAGATCGAGTTTGAGGGGTTGGCAGATCGGATCGTGCAACTGCCGGTTGATGCTGGCAAGTATCGGGGCGTCGCCGCGACCGAGGGAAAGCTTTTCTACCTCTCCTTACCTCTGACCGGGCTCAATGAGGAGGAGGGTCCGGAGGATAGGCCTGCGCCCAAGGGTACCCTGATGGTCTTCGATCTGGAAGAGAAGGAGGCCAGCACTTTCATGGATGGCGTAGCCGGTTTCGACCTACAGGCCAAGGCCGGGAAGATCCTGATCTCCAAGGGTCAGGGGCAGCTCATTGTGGTGGATGCTGGATCGCCACCTGGAGAAGACCTCTCGGATGCTGCTGTCTCGCTCGATGGGATCGTTGTGGAACTCGATCCGCACGAGGAGTGGCGCCAGATCTACTTCGAAGGTTGGCGCAACATGCGCGATTTCTACTGGGATGAAGGCATGCACGGCGTCGACTGGAAGGCCGTCCGGGATCAGTACGCCACGCTGCTGCCGCGCCTTGCGACCCGGCAGGATCTGACCGACCTGATGGAGGAGATGGTCGGTGAGCTGGTGACTTCCCACACCTATGTCTGGGGTGGGGACCCGGGGCGCGTTGTACCGCGGCATTCCACCGGGCTCCTCGGTGCGGTCATGGTTCGAGAGAAGGACGCCTTCCGCGTCGAGCGCATCTATCGCGGAGGGGTTGCTGATGGAGTGCGTTCGCCACTTCAGGAGCCGGGCGTGAATGTCAAGGAGGGTGAGTATATTCTGGAGATTAACCTCCAACCCTTCCCCCCGGACAAGCCGTTTGAGGCCAG
>JAGMDA010000504.1 GCA_023128935.1 Candidatus Eiseniibacteriota bacterium
GTTTACCTCATTCTAGCCAGTGCGCTGCTCATCTTCTCGCCCCTTCCGGTTTCCGACAGGACGCCACTCACCGGTGTGTATCTGCTTCTCTTGGTCGCTGTGAGCTGCCTTAGGTTCGTTCCGCGCGAGGGATATCCCTGGCTGCGGTGGACCAGGGACTGGTATCCAATGTTTCTGATTCCGCTTTTCTACAATTACGCGCAACACCTCAACAGGCTTGTCACAACAGGGTATCTCGATAGTCGGGTAGTGGCTTTGGAACAAGCCATCTTCGGGCTGCAGCCGAGTGAGGAACTGTGGCGCATGGTGCCTGCTGTTGCCGTGTCGGAGCTTCTGCACTTTTCCTATGTGGCATATGCGCCGACAATCCTGGGAGTGACTCTCTTCCTTTACCTAGCGCGTTCTCGCCGGGAGTTTCGCCTCTATATCACAAGCGTGATGACGACATTCATCTTTTGTTCTTGCGTGTTCATCTTGTTGCCCGTCAAAGGACCCTTTCAATTCTTTGGTCCACTGGGCCCGGAAGTAAAGCATGCCTTCTTTGCCCGCGTCGCACATTGGATGCTGCGTGGGGGCTCGTCCGTGGGCACGGCTTTCCCGTCCTCTCATGTGGCGGCGATTGTCTGCGTATGGCTAGTAAGCCGCCGGAGCCTTGGCTGGCTAGCGTGGATCGTGCTAGCGATTGCCATCGGGATATTCGTCGGAGCCGTCTATGGGGGATTTCACTACGCGGTGGATACTATCGCTGGTCTGGCTGTGGGATTGGTCATGGGCCTACTGGGCCCAAAGATCCACACTGCAATCACGCGTTTGCTGGATGGTTCGCGCAGGACCAACTTCGTTTCACCTCCCGCGAGCCCTTAGGGCTCGAAGGGGACATCCCTCACACCGGGGTTGCACACGGCAGTGGTGCTTTCCGGTCCAGACCATCTGCGCATGATAATCGTTGTACAGGTCAACATCCGCCGGGAGGTGGTGTACGAAGAGAGCCTGTAGATCATCGTATGTCGGACTTGCTCCTATCCACCTATGACGCGTGGCAATCCTTCGTGTGTATGCATCCACGACGAAGACCGGTCGCTTGAAGGCATACAGGAGAATGCTATCGGCTGTCTCAGGGCCGATGCCCCAAATGGCGAGCAGCTGATTTCGCAGCCGAGGCGTGGAAGCCCGGCTCATCTGGTCCAGCCGGCCGGCATACGCATCATCAAGGAATTGGAGAAACGCACTGATCTTCTTGGCTTTCTGTCTGAAGTAGCCCGAGGGACGGATGGCCTCCTCGAGTTCCAAGGCGGTTGCGGTTTTGAGATTATTGAGGGCCAGGAGACGAGTATCCTTCATTGCCCGGATGGCTTTCTCGACATTCGTCCAAGCTGTGTTCTGTGTCAGGATTGCGCCAACGATGATCTCGAGGCGCGTCCGGCCCGGCCACCAGCCCAGGGGGCCATTTCTCGCGCGGAGCCGCCGGTAGGCATCCGGGATTTCTCTGGAACACCTTCTGATTTGGTCGGTTGCGCCCACAACTCCCCCTTCCGAGCAGTACCCGGACTGCCCCGGCAAATGCGCCGCGGGCTTCCACCTGGATGCGCATCGAGTATACCAGAGCACCTCCTGCCTGCGATCTTGACCCACCACAACAGGTTGAGCAAGATGCAGGAACATCGATCCTCTCCTCGCAGGGGGTTCAGAGCATCATAGGGGGTGACGAAACTCAGAGGAGGGGCTTACGCACCCTCGCCATGGGGCACGGCACGCTCATGGCGGGGCGGGCGGCACAACAGGGGGGCACGTGCCAGGATACGACGAATCCAAGTCCACCAGGGCCAGCCTGCCTGCTAAGCATCGCGGGCCGTTGGAGAGAGCGGTGCCTGGTATCCGGTTTCGCGGTCCCGGTGGTGTCCCGGGTGGTGGGGCACCAGGTGCCGGTGGCTCCAGAGGTCACGGCCTACATGGCATCCCCATGAGCCGTTCCGAACTCTATGGCACACGTATCCAGGATCTATTACTGAAACCCGCGGTCTGGATTGTTCTGGCCGTTCTTGTCGGACTCTTCCTGGGAACCCTCGGCGGGGGGATGCACTATGGCCGGTTCGTGAAAATCGTCGCCGCTGCCATCTATGTCCTTGTTGCGTTGCGTTACCCGCTCTTTGTTGGCGTCGGGCTATTTTTCATCATCTATCCCTACCCTGCTGTGATTAAATTCGGCAGCACGAACTTCATCATCCTTATCTTTCTCACCGCGCTTTGGGTGGTCCGGATGGCCTTGCGGCGGGAACCGCGGGCACGGCGAACGCCTTTGGATTGGGCAATTGTCGCTTATATAGCGGTTCACGTCTTTTCCCTTATACACGTTGAGAATACGTGGCATCTTGAAAAATGCCTGCTGGCTCTGCGGAACCTGATGACACCCATTCTCTTGTATTATGTAGTCATGAACGTGGCGCGATCGCGTCAGAGACTGCTCTTCCTGGTTGAGATGTTCACGATTAGCATGATGGTTGTCTATTTCAGCAGCGTCATGCAGCGGCACTTTCCCGGCATCGTCTGGCTGCCCCAGGCATTCCTAGCACCGATCGGCGGCAAGGGCCTATTTACGGAGGTGGTTACGGGACGGGTCGGCGGAATCTTCACGCATGCCCTACTGGGGGATTCCACGGCCGTCATGGTGATTCTGCAGATCTACCTGGCGATCTACTACCGGCAGAGGCCCTGGATGCGCGCCTATCATTGGTTCCTGGCGGTGGCATCGATCTATGTCCTCGGTCTAACCGGGAATCGCGGGGGCCTCATGGGTTTCTTCCTGGGGCTTACCTATTTCCTCTGGCTCTTCAGCGGGGAGTTTAGTTGGAGGAGGTTTGCGATCGGCGCCACGGTAATTGTAGGGCTTTTCGTTCTTGAAGAAGCAATCCTCACTCACTATGCGAAGAACACGTTACTGACAAGGATGTTCGCGACGCGCTTGGAAGGCGGTATTCCAGAGACCCGGCGGCATGTCTGGACATACATCTGGGACCGGATCTTGGAGAATCCTGTCTTCGGGCACGGCCCCTACTTCGAGATTGGGACGTACTTGAAGGGAGAGAGGGCTGCGTGGCCCCACAATGCGTACATCTACTATGTTTATACAATCGGCCTTGTCGGACTACCCGCCTATCTCTATCTCGCAGGTCGCGTCCTGCAACGAACCTGGGTCGGCCGCGGGTTCTCCGTAGGGGATATTCCAGTCGAGCGAGGGCTCTCAGCGATGTTTCACATCGCGGCGGTGCAGTTCCTTTTCGGGCAGCTGCGTACCGATCATCAACGAGGCGATGTTTTCATCTACTTCATGTGGATCATTTTCTCACTGGGATTGCTTGCGCGCGAGGTCTGGGATCAGCAGAAGTCGGCACCCAAGGTCCGCAGCCGGCTGGCTGGCGGCCGGTAAGTACACGCCAGGACGTGAGAGCATGCCCTCCTGGATGGGGTGTAACTACTCAGGTCGCTTCCTGACAGGATTTTTAGGTCAGACAGGATTTTCGGCAAGTCGGGAGTGGCTGCAGACGAGATCGGGGTACTCAGCAGGGGGTGCGGCCCGGCTACGAAGTGTCGAAGACCGGGACGAACGGGGTGCCCTTGAAAAGACGGGCCAGTGTTCTGTCACAGAAGTTCCTTGGCACTCGGCCACTGCGTCGGGCTTGAATGCCAGGGGCGGCGCGGCCATCAATGTGAAAAGGAGTTTCTGTGTTAGCACCCTAGAAACCTACATGTATCCAAGTGAACGGAGCTGCTCGCGCGTGCGTTCGTCGATTTCCTGCAAATTATCCCTATCATGGGGGATTATTACCTTTAGGAGGAATTTCATCAAAGCGCTCTCCAGGGACTCGCACGCTGCAGCTTCGCCGTAGACATTGTTCATCTCCGCCGGATCCACCAGTAGATCAAAGCAGTGGGACTTTCCATTTGGGAGGTTGTACATCAGCTTGTGTGTTTGTGTTCGGACAGCGGCAAACTCGTACGATTGGCTGAAAGCTGGAACCTCCACCCAGCCCGGTGAACCGAAGAGCAAGGGCTTCAGGCTCTGGCCTTGCACATCCCCACCGATCGGGAGGCCAAAGATCTCCTGAACAGTGGGCAGAAAATCGATGTGTCGGACGATTTCCTCTACCCGTCGTGGCTTCTCGTTGCCCGGAGTGCGGATGATGAGCGGGACGTGGATCAGTTCATCGTATAGGAACTGGTTCTTGTGCAATATGTCCCCATGTTCAAGGAACTCATCGCCGTGATCCGAGGTCAGGATCACAAGGGTGTTCTCGGAAAGCCCGAGCAGGTCCATCTGCTTCAGAAGGCGTCCAATCTGCGCATCCACGTAGCGGATCGCAGCATCATAGAGGTCGGTGACCCTTAGCAGGTCCGCGCGCGGAAGCAGTTCCTCTTCAGAGGGCAACATATTGAACACCGCCCAGTGGGACATCCAGAACGACTTGGCCTGCGTGGATGATGCGCCTGGCGTCTGGAAGGAGGCTTCGTATGGCTTGGGAGGTATGTAGGGGTGGTGCACGTCCATGAGGTGGACGTAGAGGTAGAAAGGCCTGTCCTTCAGGTGACGCAGCTGGCGGATGGCTTCGTCGATCACGAGATCGGCGCGGGGGACGGGCGCAAGCGGAACGCGGTTGGGGCTGGAAAGCAGTCCCAGCCTGAGAAGGCAGCGGACGGGAAGCAGGCCTAGGTAGCCGTAGTGAAACTCCTTGACCAGATCGAAACCCTGCGTGAGACCCCATTCCCGCTTCAAGTACGGGTTGTCCATGAGGCCCACGGTGCGCAGCCCTGCATCACGCAGGCTTTCTGCGAGGGTTTCAATCTCATCGGGTAGAGCGTTGGCCATGTACTTCACGCGCCGCACCGAGTGCATCGACGGGTACAGCGAGGTGAACATGGATCCCATGCTCAACTCGGTTCGGTTTCCTTGGGAGAAGCAGTGCTCAAAAAGCACCGACTCGGCGGCCAGCGAATCGATGACCGGCGAGGTCGGGCGCTCGTAGCCATAGGCACCCAGGTGGTCCGCGCGGAGGGCGTCGATCGTGACCAGCAGGAGGTTCTGGATCGGCCCCGTCCCGGGGGAAGTTTGCAACTGCGTTCGGGCAGGGGCGCCATTGGGCCGGTAGCGAGCCTGCTCTCCCTTCAGCATTGTGAGAGGGATCATCAAGCCAACAAGCACCAGCAGCGTGACGAGACGACTCTTGGCGACG
>JAGMDA010000505.1 GCA_023128935.1 Candidatus Eiseniibacteriota bacterium
AATGCGCTCCCATGTGTCATCTCAACCAACTCGCGCTTCGCTGCCGAAGAGAAGCGCATCAAGTAGTAGTCTTCTTCCGACACTTTCCCTCGCTCGCGAAGTCGCTCAACTTCCTCGATGTACTTCTCCCACAGCGCGCCCGATGGATTCATGGCCGCATACGCATCTGCGAGGATCTGCCTCTCTTCAAGGTCGGGAGATCTCGTCGGGACCTTCAACCAGATGAGTGTGGTGAGAACGTACGCTGGCAGGCAGAATGGCGTCACAGATCCGCGGAAGTCATCCGCGAAGTAGCGTGCGCTGGCGCTGGCGACCCTTACGTTCGTCGTCACGAAGAGAGCCTTGCGATTCTCCAGATGGCACTTGAGGACTCCGCGTGCTGCCCGGTAGACTCCCACGATCGAGTCGAGGTCTCGCAAGAGCACTCGTCGGCTTCTGTATCCCACAGCCGCCTGAAGTGCCGCCTCAAGCTTCGGCTCATCCAAGAACAGGCCGGAGGAAATCCTGGGCGGCCGAACAACCCGGATCCCTGCGGCCACAAACAGCGTTGGCAACTTCTCGATCAGCAGTTCCACGTCCGAAGGCCTGTACCCCTCATCAACGAAGAACTGAAGCGTCTCGCCGCAATCAGCGCGCTTGCTCCCTTGCCGCAATTGGTCTGAGCATCTCTGCAGTACTTCGTGGATCTCTTGGTATGTGTGCTCGAAGCAGGCAAGCCTCGCACCCTGCTGAACCAGCAGCTCCTGCAGTTCAAGTGCCGGAATGCTGAGATCCTCGTGAGCAAGCTTCAGCATCCGCAGGATCAGACCCGTATCGAGGAACACCTCGGTATTCCGGAACCGACGATCGATCGCCTCCAGCGCTGGGTAGTAGAGAACATCTGCCAGCATCCTGCCCTTAACGACGACCTTCAGGCAATCGAAGACGGCCCTTCTCTCAACGAATGCCGCCGCCGCGAAGCTGTTGACGATGAAGATCGCATCAGGAACATCTTGTGATGGGAGCGGAACTACTCGATCACCGACGATTCCCGACAACGCCTCCACGGACTTCTCATTCAGGTAGTCGAGTAGGGCCGCCTCCGCGACTTGGAGGTCCCATTCCTTGCCATATCGATCCGATGCGAAGCCAGACAACTCTTTCAGGATCAATCCGTACGTTTCGACAGCAGCAGACCTTCGCGGCCCCAGATCGACCGACGCTAGCTTCTCAGGCACGCGATAGAAGATCCGGTCTCGGAAACTGATCAAGCCCTCCTGCTTGCACCGATGAAGCATTGACCGGAGAGCCCCTCGCGGGATGCGGAGGCCGAATCCGCGCTCGATGCCTTCCTGCAAGTCTGGGACGGAAACCACATCCGTATCCGACCTGCGAAGCACATCCGCCACAAACGGGACGAAGCTGTCGATGTGGTCTTTCCCGTGGTCCGAGTTGACCTTCAGTATGGCGAGTCCAATAACCGGGGAGTGCTCCCGATTCATCCGTTCCAACCTCCCTGCTGTTTCAGCTATGTCCAACCTGCTCCGCCGCTTGACGAGTTGCGCTAAGTGTAGGGATTCCGATTCTCTTGGTCAAGCCTACGTTGTCACCACAGCAAACATCTCCCAATCTCTGACACTGCCTTGACCAGACGAGTTCCGGGGACGAGTTCCGAAGACGAGCGGGAGTTCTGGGGACATCTCTGAAAGCGCGCGGTTTGCCAAGGGATATTCTCGCTGCACCTCCGAAGAGGAATCCGGGGGACGCATACCCCATTCCCCAACTGAGTCAGGGTCCGCATCCCCCGATTCGCCGGCGTCTCAGCTCGACCCCGCCAGTTGCTACGCCGGGATCTCGACCATCATCGGCGCGAGGTCGCGTATCCGGCCTTGCTCGATGGGCGTCAGCCAGAAACGATAGACGAGCCGCATCTCCTCCTGCGCTTCATTCCCGGCAGCCTCTACGTAGCCCCACGCCCAGTCGGCCACCCCGTAAGCCCACGAGTGCTTCGTCTCCTCCAGCGCCTCATTGAGCGCCTGCTCGTACGTCTTGACCGGCTCCCATGCGCCGAAGCCGGCGATCTCACGCCAAACCTTGGACGCGTTGAGCAGCGACCCGTCGTTGTTCATCTGAATCTCGATGACCCCGCCCTCGCCGAGAACGGGCACGAGAGTTCCGTCGGCGTCTACGAGCCGCTTGAGGTGCACGGTCACGTTCTTCTGCGCAAGTTCCTGCTTCTCCGGCTCCTCCACCGCCACCCCGGCGATCATCATCTTCGATCCCATCGGCTCGCTGACGAGTTCCTCACTCCATCCGAGCTCGCTCGCGTGCCGTCGCGCCAGATCGACGTACGACTCTTCCGAGAGCGGCGGCGCCTCACCGATCGGTTCCGCCGGGCCCGCAACGTACATCGCACCACTCAGCCGGTTGATGCGCACTCGAGGGCCGCGGCCGTCGATCTCGTCCGGGGAGTTCATCCACTCCTTGTCGACGCGGAACTCGTAGTCGAGCCACTGCCTGGGAAGCGGCAAGGGCTTCAGAATCACGAGCTTCGGCAGGAGATCCGGGGGCACCATCACGTACGGGCCGGTTGGGTATGAGGCGAAGTTCGACAGGTACTGGATGTAGTAGTGCGATTCGCCCGACGTGTTCGGTTGGTTGGTGAACGATGCGTCGGTGACCAGCGGGTTCGAGTTGATGTTCCATCCGCCCATGCTGATGCACAGCGGCACGACGTTGCCCACCGCCAGGCCGTTGATGAACGAGTCTGCCACGTCTTGACCGAGGTTGTTGTAGTTGTTCCAGAT
>JAGMDA010000506.1 GCA_023128935.1 Candidatus Eiseniibacteriota bacterium
AGCCGCGGCTGGCGAAATGCAGGAGCAGCTTCAACAGACGCAGGGTCAGGCAGAGCAGGCGACGCAGCAGGCTCAGACAGCACAAATGCAGGCGGACCAGGCGACGGCTCAGGCAACTCAGCAGGCACAGGTTGACGCGCAAGAGAAGCAGCAGCTCTCCACCCAGATGATCGGCGCGCAGAATCTGAACATGCAGATGCGGCAAGCCGTGACGGCCTATCGGGAGAACCTGCAACAGCTGGCGCTGCAAGATCCAACAGCTGAAGCAGATGCGGCTCAGCAGATGCAGCAGCCGATGCCTGGAAGTCCGGAGGAGCAGCAGATGATGGCCCAGCAGGGTCAGCCTGGTGCCGAGGGCATGCCGCCAGGTGCCGAGCAGATGCCTGCTAGTGCTGAGCAAATGCCACCGGGTGTCGTGCCCGAGATGTTGGCTGAGGGCGAGCCGGCTCCCGCGCCGAAGTCCAAGCCTAAAAAAGAAGGGAAGAAGGATAAAGGCTCGGGCGGGGTGACGGTCAATGTTGAGAAGACCTCGGCCATCAGTGATCGCGCATTCGGTGCAGTCCTTGGTGGACTAGGTGGTGCCGGGCTACAGGCGGCGACCGACAGAGGTAAGGCCGGGGGACCTTCGGCCAAGGAGCGGTGGTTACAGATGAAGGTTGAGGCGATGGAGAACAAGCCCAAGAAAGGCGCGCTCGACAAGCACATGATCAACATCACGAGAGCCATGGCCGGGGCCGCCAAGATCAACCGGGAGCATCCGGGAGCCGCGGCTGCCACGGCCGGGGTGACCGGCGCACTCGTTGGGGGGACCGTCGGCCCGAACGTAGGCAAAATGCTTCGTGGTTTAAGGAGGTAATTGTGCATCTGAATCAATGGTTAGAGCAGGTAGCAGAAGAAGAGATGGCCAAGACCTCCGGTCTCGATCTCGACAACGTGTTCGAGCAGTTGGGACCGGACGAGCTACTCAAAATAGCATGTGGTGAGTCCGACTTGGCGAAGGTGCTGGAGGAACGGCAGAAGATCGCCGCTGTCATGCCGGACAACGAGGAGGCCATGCAGAAGCTGGCATCTGATGGAGTGGGGGGCGGGTTCAAAGAGTGGACGAGATCTAAGAAGAAGAGGGGGGAAACCACGGACTCCGCAAGGAAAGGTTTAGCTAAGGTGATCACCGGGCCGCGTCAACAAGAAGCCACGCAGAAGCTGGCATTCGTCGATTCGCTCGCTCGTCAAGTTGCTCATACTCACACGGGCATACAGAAAGCCGCTGGTCTCGAACGGCCGGAGCAACCACGCGCCAGAGACGTGATCCAGGGTCGCGGACCCCAGGCCCGGGCAGCGCGTACGGCTTTGCGTGAGAAGCTACGGAGTGGATGCCCCGTGGGAGAGGAAATAGATAAGTCGCTGGTCAAGGAAGACGCTTTCACGAGTCCGGAAGCCAAGGCCAAGGCCAAGGTCATGAGCTCGGCGCTCAAGGCAAGCAAGGGCGCGCCGTCGAACGTGAGGAAGGCCGCAGTTGCGGTCGCGGGCAAGCAGCTTCAAAAGACCGCCAATGCTCTTACACCCCCAGTTGGGGGGAAACCTGGCGGAATAACCTATGGGAAAGCGCTGGCGGGCATTCATGGAGCAGGTGCTGCCGCTGGTTTGGGCTACCTGGCTCTGCGTAAAGGTCGCGGCAAACGTGCGTTCCGGGCGCTCGGGCAAACGATAAACAGGTTGCGTTCCCCCTCGAAGGATGCGGCGCAAGCGGAGGCGATGCTCGACCGGGCAAAGGGGCTACTGCATCAGGCGAAAGGCATAGCCATAAAGCCCAAGCCAGCCTCCTCCAGTGGCGCTGCTAATAAGGCCCTACTGTCAGACATCCTGAGCGACATGAGGCGTAAGGCGCGAAAGCAGAAGCAGAAGGCTGCATGATAAGGTAGCAAAACACGCTGCTTCATTTTCACCGATCGGGCCAAGAAGTATAGATGATAAATGAACATCGAGTTCAAAGAGCTCTTGATCCGCAGCTTCTCCCTGGATGTCCTGGAGTTCACGTGGGAGATCACGAACTCCACGTTAGATCCCCACAATTTCCACTGGTACGTCGAGCGCTCTGAAAGCCCGGAGGGTCCCTGGGATCCGATCGCCGGGCCATTCTCTGATCGTTACATCTTCCTGGATAACAGGGTCAACCTGCTCGATCGCTGGCGTCAACTTTATTACCGGCTCAAGAGCGAGTCCAAGAGTGACGCAACCAACGTCGTGTACTCCTCGGCCGCGACTCAGGGAGCAGAACCGGACTTGATTGCCAAGGAGATCCAACTTCTTGAGCAAACTGTTTGGCGAGAGTTCACAGGTCGTAAGTGTTGGGTATTCCCTGTGCGCTCGTTCGGGCAATACTGTCCGAACTGCATGGACGTGGGGAAGGGCGGGACTTTCAGGAAGCTCAGGAGCAACTGCTTGACCTGCTACGACACCCAGTGGGCTGGTGGTTATCTTGATCCGATGGAGATCTACATCCAGTTTGATCCGAACCCCAAGGCCAGTCAGCAACAGGGGACCGGAGAGCTCCAACAGAGCAACACGACTGCCCGACTTGGAAACTTCCCACTTTTGAAGCCGCGCGATATAATTGTGGAGGCTGAAAACAGGAGATGGCGGGTGGTTCAAGTGGCAAGCACGCAGCGTCTTCGACACGTGGTACATCAGGAGATCACGCTGCACGAGATCGTAAAGGGCGACACCGAGTTCGCTCTCAAGATCGACGTGGGTGTCTTGCGGGAACTCGAGCCGAGCCCCACAAGGAACTTTTCGAACCCCCAGAACTTGGAGGCAGCGGAAGACGAGGACTTCGTCGGTTCGCTAAAAGCGTATGGACACAATCCAAGTTAGGGGATTTTTCAGCGAGCTGGAAAAGATCGCAGAGCAGGACGATCGTCGCATTACCAAGGAACGCTTCCAACGATTCCTTCGTGCCGCTGCAGTAGGTGCTGCCGGTGCCGGGCTGGGATACGGTACTGGAAGAGCGGTTGGCAAACCCATTGAGAAGAAGTTGGTCCAGTGGGGTATGAAAGCCGGCCCGGCCAAGGCCTTGAAATATGTGGTTCCCACAATCGCAGGTCTTGGTGCAGCATCAATGTTAGCCAGGTCAAAAGGCACGACCGCATTCTTCAGGAAGATCCAAGGTGACGATCGCAACGTCCATAAGCCAGGGTAAGCCGTACGACCCCTCTTGGGGCGAGAACCCACTACTCCAGGTCAGGAAGACGGTCTTGTCTTTCCTCCAGGGGCTGTTCGAGCAGGCACCCGCGGGCTGTTTCCAATGGCATGAGAGTCTGGAGGCCACGGAGATCGTAATCACTGACGAGTCTCCGATTGCCCTGGATGTTGTAGGCAAGCGCCCTGCGATCTCTCTTGTCCGGGCGCCCGCAGCTTTCGGTCAAACGTCGTTGGACGAGATGAGATCTAACAACTTCGTCACCGGACAACGACGCCACACTGATCTTCTTAGTAGCACCATGAGTGTCAACTGTTGTTCGCGCGTTTCGTTGGAGAGCGAGTACATCGCGTGGATCGCGGCACAGCATATCTGGCTTCTCCGCAGACTTATGATCAAGGGCACGGCCATTCATGACATCGGCCGCGGCTGTCAGATTGGCAGCCCCAGCCCCGCAGGAGCGATTGTAGCCGGGGACACAGAAGGAGAATGGATCTGCACTTCAGTAAGTGTTCCATTTTTTCTCCAAGTGGCCGGAGAGGTATCCCCGTTGGCTTCGTCAAATCAAACAATGGTCAAGGCGATCGAAGCGCGTATTGGCGTACGTGGAAGTGCGCAAGTGGGTCCAACCGAGGTTCGTGGACAAGCGACCGCGGCCCCGATTCTTCAACCGGGTCAGCGGGTTAACACCCGTCCCCCGACCATAAGAGGAAAACCCATTCGCCAAATCGCGTTCGAGCAACGTCTAACCACACCAGAGGAGTAGCAAATGGCTGCCGAAGAGCTTCCCCGTCCCGGAGTTTCCGTAATCCAGCAGTTCCGCACGGTCTCCCCGACGATCGTGCAACCCACACTGGTCCCCTGTGTAGTTGGTGTCTGCCGGCAGGTTGTTGAGGCACTCGAAACC
>JAGMDA010000507.1 GCA_023128935.1 Candidatus Eiseniibacteriota bacterium
GTTCTCACTCCTTGAGGAAGCTCAAGGTCTAGAACAGGACAAGCGCGGACTCGGTGATCGCAAAGCGATAGCCGGGAGGGATAGCGAACTCAAGGAGCAGATAGAGGCTCAGCAGAAGGAAATCACGCTCTCCGTGGACGATGTAGCGCGATACGAGCAAATACTACGCGCTGTCAGACAACAGGAGCTCCTCCTGGAGAAGATTGCGCGGGAAGAGGCAGCACTCGAGCCCTACGTGCAGGCTGGAGACGAGGGCCACTATGAGACAACTGATATCGTGGAAGTTGGCGTTACCTTGGTCCCAGCTCTGGAGTCCCTCCCAGACGCGTTGCGGAGCGAACTTGAACGTGACCTGAACAATGTGGAGGCGGGCCTTCTCCGACGCGTGAAGTCTGCCATGTGCGGCTACCGATCCAGACTCGATGCTGGGGCAGAAGAAGCTCGTGAGAGAATCAAGAAGATCAGGGCAGAGAATAGCGAGCTCATCAAGAAGGGCGAGGCAAGTAGGCTGGTTGACACACTCATCAGGGATCGACAGACCCAGACGGACACACTTGCTGCGATCGACGAGAAGGCGAAACAGATTGCCGAGAAGAACAAGGGGATGGACAAGCTGCTCTGGGAGATCCAAACGGAAGTCAAGAAGCGAGACGGCGTGGTCTCGAAGCTGGTTGCGGACTTCAATGGTGCTTCGGTGAGCTTCGAGAGGTTGCGCTTCACAGTGGAAGCTGATTTCGATGAGAAAGACACAGATCGCGTCTCTCGGGGCTTCAACAAGACTGAGAGCAGCGAATTCATCACAACCAAGCCGGACACTGATCAGAGAGGTGTGGATGTGGAGAAGGCCATCTCCGAGCCGGGCGAATTCGTCAAGCACATGGGGTCAGGCAGACAGAAGGTCAACCAAGGCGAGAGTGCGATTGCCCTCACGAAGGATGTCCTTACTCTGAATCGGGACATGCGATTCGTCGCGACCCTGGAAGGTGACCGCATCGGAGGCTTCGAGTCGTCTACGATGACTCCTGGCAAGCAGGCGCTGTTTGCACTCACGCTGATCTTGGCGAGATCGGATGAGCCTTGGCCACTCCTGATCGATCAGCCGGAAGATGATCTCGACAACCGCGCGGTCTGCGAAACCATTGTCGAAGACCTCAAGGAGAGGAAACGGGAGAGACAGATCATCATGGTGAGTCACGACGCGAATCTTGTGATCGGCGCGGACTCGGAGGAGATCATCGTCGCCAACCGGCACGGCGCAGATCGACCAAACAAGGACGAGCGAATGTTCGAGTACCTCACGGGGGCGATTGAACACAGCGAACCGAAGAGCCCTTCGGCGAAGACCATTCTGGCATCCGCGGGGATAAGGGAGCACGCGTGTGAGATCCTCGACGGCGGCGAAGAGGCTTTTGAGAAGCGGAAACGGAAGTACCGAATCTGAGCCACCTCGGTCGGGCCTGCTTAAGGGGCGGGGTGTGGGAGGTTATGTGCGGCGCTCGGGGCGGCGCAGATCAGGCTGCTTTGTGGAGGAAGCTTGAGCAACATCATCTACACGCCTTTCCTGAACTATCTGCGCATCGCTGCCGACGCTCACGCAAAGCTTGTTGAGTACATCGAGTCTACGGGTACTACTCAGTTGATCTCTGACAGCTATGAGAAGACAGCCGAAGGACAAGCAAGAGTTGTGGTTCTGTTTGTGACGGTTGCGCTTGAGTGCTACATCCATAACTACGCGGCGAGGAAGTTTGGAGAGCGGTTCACAAAGAAACACGTCGATTCTATGGGGCATCAGACGAAGTGGCTCGTTGTACCGAAGCTAGCGACGGGCGAAGGGATCCCTCGCGATCACAAGGCTATCGAGCTCCTCGGTAAGCTCGTTAAGGCAAGGAACTGCGTGGCCCACGCGAAGGCAATCAATGTGGATCCAGAGCGGTGGGACTCGCAAAAAGATCGCATTGTTGCAGAGAACAAGCAAGTCGTTGAGGCTGCGCTTTCCGCCTTCAACTGCGTGGGAGAGCTTGGTGCTGTGCTCACGGAACTGGATCCCGATGAGCCCAGCGCAAAGCTCCTTGCTGAGTTTCTGAAGTCACCTCGGTACAAGTTGAAGGCCAATGGCTAGCCCGAATCACTCGCCGACGGAGACCACGACCTTCCTTCAAACGTGCCCCACTTCCAGATAGCGAAGCCATCGGTGCAGGTCTTGCCTCTTGACATTCCGCAATTCTCGCGTCGCCGGCACATCGCACTTCTCAAGGGATTTCCCAATCTCAACCCATTGAAGGTGCCCGTCGAATCGGGTGCCCTGAGTACGCCAGGGCTCAAGCATACTGCCGGTCAAATGCTTTCGAAGCGATTGCTACCGACTTGGGCAGTAGAGAGGCGATGAGGAGCCCTAGCCCGATCCCAACGAGCAGCGATGCCACGAACAGCAAAGCGGACGTTTGGAGAAAGATGAAGCCTGGGATGTTGGGGTCAGACCTTCATTCTTAGCACTTCTTCGCCACAACCAACCCCTTGCGAACTTATCGCAGCCTATCGCTGCCACCGGCTCTTGCTATTTGGGTCCAGGTGTAACAACCACTTCTATCCTTTTGTAAGGAGGAGTCACAAGTTCAAGGCCCGCCGAGTAAAGTATACTCTTTTTCGGCGGTCGAGCAAACACCAAGAATGAAGATCTCGCAGGGTTCGACTTAGCGCTATGAGCGGTAGGCGTAGGTGATTGGCATTCGCCGTCCCATCCCGAACGCTTTGGGGAAGACTTTGATTCCCAACGGGAGCTGGTGGCGAGAGTTTCTAGAGGTTCAGCAGGATTCTCAACCGGTCTTCGATTTGCAGGAGTGTCGTGCCGTCCACGGTGCCCCAGCGTTCTCTAAGTCGCTCCCTGGATATCGAACGGACATCCTCGCACTTGACATAGCTCACTTGCTTCACGCCTCCCTCGGGAGGCTGGATCTCAATGTGGAACGGGATGCCCTTGGCTTTGCTGGTCAGCGGAAG
>JAGMDA010000508.1 GCA_023128935.1 Candidatus Eiseniibacteriota bacterium
GCGCGGTTTTACTCCACCGGCAACAACGCGCAGAGACCGAACTGGCTGGGGCCATGGAGGTAACCCGCACCATCATTGCGGACCTGCCCTTCGGCATACTCATCGTGGACCGGCAAAAGAGGATCCGCCGGATCAATCGAGCGGCGTTGGCGATGATTGCCTGTCCGGAAGGCACGGAGGTGGTGGGTCGAATCTGCCATGAGGTCATCTGTCCTGCCGCATGGGACAAGTGTCCCATCCTGGATCTGGGACAGGCCATCGAGGACTCAGAGCAGGTGGTGCTCGCTCACGACGGTTCGGAAGTGCCGATCCTGAAAACGGTTATGCCAGTAGTGTTGGAGGGCGAGGAGGTCCTTCTAGAGTGCTTTGTGGATATCACCCAGCGCAAGCAGGCCGAAGAGGCTATGGTTCAGGCTAGGGAGATTGCCGAGCAGTTGAATCTCAAGTATGAGATGGCGCTAGGCGCCGCCGAGCTCGGAACCTGGGATTGGAATCTGCGGACCGGCCAGTTCACTGTCAGCGAGCGCTGGGCACGGCTACTGGGATACAACGTCGATGAGCTCCCGCCGCGGTTCGAATCCCTGGAGCGGATTATCCATCCCGATGACGTAGAGGGCTGGAAGGCAGTCGTGACAGCCTGCCTGGATGGCAATACCGACCACTACCAAATAGACTACCGAGTGCGGCCCAAATCCGGCGACTGGATATGGATGGCTGGCAGTGGTGCGGTGGTGGAACGTGCCCCAGGGGGGCGGGCAGAGCGGGTTATCGGGGCCTGCCGGGACATCACCAGCCACAAGCAAGCCGAGGTCTTGCTGCGGGAGCATCAGGAGGTCCTCCGGCGCCAGGTGGAAGAGCGTACCCGCGACCTGCGGGAGGCCCAAGCTGCCCTCACCAATTCGGCCTTCGAGTCCGGCCGGGCCCAGGTTTCTGCCATGGTCTTGCACAATATCGGCAACGCTGTCACACCGCTCAAGGTAGCACTGGAGCACATGCTGGGCAGGACCCAAAAAGAAACTTTGCATTATTTGGATCAGTGCTACACCGACCTGACCAGCCACCGGCAGGAAATCCAGCACTACGTGAACCATGATGAGCGCGGCAAGGAGGTATTCGCCTTCATTGGCGGGTTGATGGAAGCCCTTAGAACGGAGGGAAGCGATCGGGTCCAGGCATTGCGGCGCATGGACAAGTCGGTAGGCTACATTTCCGAGATTCTTTCTCTACAGCAGTCCTATGCGGCCCGGGACAAGGTGCCAAAGGAGCGCGCCGACCTGAATGCAATGATTCGCGATGCGCTTCAGTTGCAGAGTGGGGCGCTAGAGAAACGGAGTATCTCGATCCGGAGCGATCTAGACGAGCAGCAGCCGATCCTGGTGATAGAGAAGAACAAGCTCATGCAGGTGTTGCTGAACATCATCAAGAACAGCTACGAGTCGATTGATCAAAAGGTGAGCTTGTCGGATGGCAGTGAAGGGGAGAACTACATTGCTGTCCGCACATGTGCGGAAGCAGGACGGGTCGAGTTCGAGATCACCGACACCGGTGTGGGCCTAGAGCCAGAACAGATCGCACTGGTGCTCGAAGGGGGCACTTCGACCAAGGGGTCGACCGGATTCGGCGTCAACTACTGCAAGAGGTTCGTTGAGACCAACCGAGGTTCATTCACGATTACAAGCTCGGGCAAGGACACTGGCGCTACAGTTCGAGTGTCCTTCAATACCGCCCTCAAAAAAGCTGCGTAAGGGCCCGCGCCAGCTAACCCACTGCCAGCATCCGCTCTACCGCTTGCCGGGCTCGGTCGCGGATCTCCTTGGTCACGTCGATGATATGACGATTCTCCCGTAGCGCAGCCAGGGTCTGCTCCAGCGTGATCTCCCGCATGTGGGGACAGCTCAACTCGTAGATCCGCAGCAGATGCTTGTCGGGCTGCTGCGCGGCAATGTTCTCTCCCATGCTGCATTCAGTCAGCAGCAGATAGTGCGGGGCTTGGGTCTGCCGCACGTATTCGATCATGGCCTTTGTGCTGCCCGAGAAGTTCGCGATTTGCGTTATTTCCGGGCTACATTCGGGGTGTGCCAATACGACCACATCCGGGTATCGGCGGCGCACGTTCTCAATATCCTCGGGCATGAATCTCTCGTGTACTTCACACCTGCCCGACCAGCCGATCATTACGCGTTCGACATCTGTATCATTCTTCCGCGGAGGAATCCCTTTGGCTGCTACGATGATGTGGCGACCCGTCTCCCGGGCCACGTTCCTTGCCAGGTATTCATCCGGCAGAAAGATCACCGTATCGGCATTCAGAGACTCGACCACCCGGGCGGCATTGCCCGAGGTACAGCAGATGTCGCACTCGGCCTTCACATCCGCGTAGGTGTTGATGTAGGTGACAACCGGCACACCGGGATAGCGCTTGCGCAGCTCGCGAACATCGGCGGCAGTGATACTCTCTGCCAGCGAGCAACCGGCTTCCAGCGATGGCAAGAGCACGGTGCGCTCGGGATTGATGATCTTGGCGGTTTCCGCCATGAATTTGACGCCGCAGAATACAATTGGATCCCGGTCGGTCTCTGCTGCGCGGCGGCACAGCTCAAAGGAATCCCCTTGATAGTCGGGAACCGTGAGAAAAAGCGCCGGGTCCATATAATTGTGCCCCAGTACCACCGCCCCGCGCTCATTCTTGAGCCGGTTGACTTCGACAGCCAGCTGGGCCTTCACCCGCAGCTCTTCATCAGAGTAGAGGTGGCCGAGCCGTTCCTTCAGAAACTCGTAAGTCTCTTGGTATGTCCTAGTGGACATAATCATCACTGTACTCCCCCCGGTTCTGTGAATGCAGGATGCCTTACGCAGGTTTCACTTGCCCCGGCCCGGCAAACGTCCGCCCGCAGAGTGTGCCCCGGGCGGGGTGCTAGATTCAACTCCAAGTAACACTGAGAGGGAAGCCGGTTTCAACTCGAAGTAGCACTGGGAACTCAGCGCTCGTGATCGTAGGCCTTGCGGCTCTTGTCCGGGGCCGGACCGAAGGATGGTTTCAGAGGGGGGTGCTCCTTGTGGAGCTTCGTCACCTCTCCGATGGCCCGGTCCAGCTGCGCATCGATGCCCTTGGCAAGCTCCTGGGGCAGGTTCGTGACCTCGATGTCCGGCTCTACGCCGCGGCCCTCCAGGCCCCAGCCCCGTTTCCGATCCCACCAGGCGAACTCGGGGTGGGTCAATAGGCCGCCATCGACGAAGGGCTTACCGCCCCGTATCCCGTTCACGCCCCCCCAGGAACGCTTGCCGATCACCGGCGCCAGCCCTGCAAGCTGAATCGCTTCGGGGAAGATGTCACCATCTGAGGCTGCATGCTCATTGGTCAGGACCACAAAAGGACCATTCAGCGTACGGTATGGATAGGTATCAACACCGCCCCAGCGCTGACGGTCCCAGCTCAGTATGTGCCGCTGGAAGCGCGACAGGATGATCTGCGAGATGAAGCCGCCGTGGTTCCAGCGGATGTCAACAACCATCCCCTCTTTGTCAAGCTGCGGGTAGAACCAAGTGTCAAAGGCAACCATGCCGCGGCCGCCCATATCGGGGATATGAATGTATCCGATCTTCCCGCCCGTTTTCTCGGCAACATATTCCCGATTGCCCCGCACCCAATCGGCGTAGAGCAGGCGCCACTCGCTGGGCAGCGGCTTGACGACAACGTGGCGGGCGCCTTTCACCTCCGGGCGATCATTCACTGTGAGGAGTACCTCTTTTCCGGCCATGTTTTCCAAGCTGGCCTCAAACGGCTTGTCCGGGGGGAAGGGTTGGAGGTTAATCTCCAGAATATACTCACCCTCCTTGACATTCACGCCCGGCTCCTGAAGTGGCGAACGCACTCCATCAGCAACCCCTCCGCGATAGATGCGCTCGACGCGGAAGGCG
>JAGMDA010000509.1 GCA_023128935.1 Candidatus Eiseniibacteriota bacterium
TCATCCATTGTCTCACTGAGTGCTGAGCTCGTCAGGGTACTAGACTGGGAGTCATATGTTGGCGAGGAGGTCGAACTGAGTCTCCCCGCCGGTTTGACAGCGCGCGTGCCCCAGCTCCTGATTCCGGGCATGGCTGTGGATGGCCAGGAGGCGGCATTCGTCAAAGGAGTTGTCATGGAGGGGCCGGCCGTGGGCGTTGATGGCTGCTTGGGGCTGAGTTTCCTCAATCGCTTCAGCTATCAAATCGACAAGCAGGAGATCCCGCGACTTATCCTTGAGCCGCAACACCGGGCGCGACGGGTGCCGCAGTTCGATGTGTTCATCAGCTTCAGCTCCAAGGATATCGCGGCAGGAAAGCGCGTCTATGAATTCCTTTCGCAGTCCGATCACCATCCGTTCCTGAGCGCAATCTCACTCCAGAAGATGGGGAGTAGCGAATTCCAAAAGGCGATCGACCAGGCCCTGGAAGACGCGACCCATATGGTTGTAATCTGTTCTGGGCGCAAGATGCTCGAGTCCCGCTGGGTCGAGGCCGAATGGAGGTTATTCGACGGTCTAAGGCGAGCTGGTAAGAAGCAGGGAAACATCATCCCGATTCTCACGGGCACGATGACCGTAGACGACCTGCCCCTGGGACTCAGTCGGTACGCGACGTGTTCGCTGGATGATGCCGAGTGGAAGGAACAGCTCTTGCGCTACTTGCCTTGATGATCGTACCTGGAGCACATGATGGGCATGACCCTTGAAGGGCTAAGATATTTCGGCTACCATCAAAGGCCTGCGCAGATTGCCATCCCTGTAGCAGATCTCGAGAGCTTTTTCGCATCCCAACCGTGCCCCGCGGTTGTGCTTCTGCGGGAAGAAGCACTGGATAGGCTGTTGAAGGCCAGCGGGAAGACGATCGAGTTGTGCAACAAGGACCATGGCGGCCGACAGGCAAAAGACTCGGAGTTGGCCCACTACCTGCTCGGAAAAGCTGCACCTGCCGCGATCAAGGGGAAGTATGCTAGTGCCGGACGCTGCAAGAACGGCGTGCGGAATCTCCTCATGAGAGCTGCTGGTGAGAAGAATCTGTATTTCGTTGGAGTTTCGGACATGGTGTTTTGCGCGCTAGCGCGCGGGTCGATTGCCGAAGATCACAGATCAAACACTGTGCACAAGGTATTCCAGGGCGTGTCCGATGAATCCGAGCGAGTGCGACAGACGATCATGAACATCGTCAGGACAGCACCGAAATCCCATGTCCTAATCCTGGGCGAAACTGGCACGGGGAAGGATGTGATCGCGGAACTCCTTCACAAGCTCACCCGGGCGGGGAAACCATACGTGGCAGTCAACGTTGCCGAGATGATTGGAGATCTGTTTGAGTCTCGTCTATTTGGTCACGTGAGGGGTGCATTCACTGGGGCCATAGCCGATCACGCTGGATATTGGGAGGCGGCCAAAGACGGAACGTTCTTCCTGGATGAGATTGGTGAACTGCCGCTGCAATACCAAGCCAAGATCCTGCGGGCCTTGGAAAGGAGAGAGATCTACCGGGTGGGTACGACGGATCTCCGCCCCGTCGAAGCTCGCTTTGTCGCGGCAACGAATCGAGATCTCCAGTCGATGGTTGCCAAGGGTGAGTTTCGCCCCGAGCTGTATGCACGTCTATGCACCTGCACGATACGGACTTGTACGCTGCGGGACAATCCCGACGATGTCGAGATACACGTGCACAGGTGCTGGCGGCAAGTTTGGGGCGAGGAGCAAGGGAAGCTTCCACCGTGGGGGATTCCCGGTGAGATAGTCGAAGCCTTGAAGTCGGCCGAGCTGCGGGGTAACGTCCGAGACATCGAGAATCTCATGCGCCAGATCATGATCGGGGTTGGGCGTGAACCGCCGAGACTAGGGCATCTGGAAATGGTCTACCGAGATTATTACGGTAGACCACTTACCGTTCCCGCTATCCTGCAAGAGAAAAAACCTGCCTTGCGCAAAAAGAGCCAGTCACTTGCATCCCGCAAAGGCACGCCTTCCCGGGAGTGGGTTCTAGCGCAGGCGGGCGAATACAAGGGGGTGCGCGAGGGGTACATCCGCCTAGCGAATGTGTTGCGTCAGATTCTGGAATGGCTTGTTCGGGATCAGATGCCGCCTCCTATAATCCAGAGTCGCGTCAAAACGGTGTCAAGCTACGCGGAGCGGATTCAGGACGAGTGCACCGAGGATTCCGGCCCACTCAATCATCTCAGAGACCTATGCGGTTTGCGAATCATTGCCCTCTCAACTAATCAGGTACAGGACATCTGCAGTCTCATAGCGAGGTATTTCGAGATTGACCGCAGAGAATCGCTTGTCATCGATCGGCGCAAGACGTCTGCGGGATCCAGCTACCCTCACATCCACTATGTGATTCGACTGGACCAGAAGCGTGCGGCAACGCTATCGAACGCCTGCCAGATCGAGGTTCCCAACGATGTTCTGGACCTGTGGGCCGAGGTGCAGGTGCGGACCGTGCTTGAACACGCTTGGGCGAGTGTCAACCAGGAGACGAGCCAGCGAGCTGCCCGCCGACCCCCAGACAGATGGACCAGGGAACTCTCGGAAATAGAACATCTTCTCGCCGCGGTCGATCGGTCATTCGAACGCATCCGCGCCGGTCATAGGATCCAGACGACCGGCTATCCTGAATACATGAATGCGGAGCAGAGAGAAAAAGAGCTTGAGAGGTTGCAGACCGTTCTCGAATGCGATTGTCGCAACGCCCCAATTGCCGCGCGCATCGGGAAGCTGCTCATTGCGCTGGGCGATTGGGATCGAGCCATCCGATTGCTTGAGGATTATGAAGACGGCAACTACCAGCCCATCCTCCGTGATCTCGGCGTCGCGCTTTGCCGGAAGCATATGGCCGACCCACTGAGCCCGGAATACGATCGCGGACAGACACTCCTAAAAAAGGCGTGTGAACTCGGCCCCCGAGATCCCGACGCACACGCATCGTTGGCTGGCACGTGGAGGCGTCGTGGCGACCTCGAACAAGCCCACAGCTACTATTTCCAGGCGCACGTCATCGATCCTGCCGATCCCTATGCGCTCGGGTGTTACCTGGAGACTGGCTTTGGCCTCTACCCGGACCGGGACCTAGTGACGATGGTCAGACCTCGGATCAGTGAGGCGCTCGAGCGCTGCCGCGACCATATTGATGCCAGCATGAACCTGCCGTGGGCCTACTATGACCTGGGGAAGTTTCTTCTGCTGCTGGGAAAACCCCGCCGGGGTCTGGCGGCATACGCAAGAGCAGTCCGGTCCAGCTCTGCCGATTTCATGATCGCAACATCCCTCGACTCCCTCGATCTGCTCGCCAAGGCTGGTCAGGAATCGACTGGTCTGGATGTAGCGCGAGGGATGCTCGCGCTGTGCCTGAGCGAACGCTTCCCGTCTGCCGATGCTGCCATCCGCCGGGCGGAGACCGGTGTGCCGAGCTGCAAGGTCACAAGCCCGGCCGTCATCGTCACCGGTGGTCTCCATGGGATCTTCGAGGACTCCGCCTCCGTCATGCGCAAGCTGCTCCTGGATGGGTTCCGTGAGTTCCGTGGGACCCTTGTCTCCGGTGGCACCACCGATGAGGTCCGCAGCATCCTTGAGCACCTCGATCAGTCCTCTGATGCCAACCCCCGCGTGATCACCTACCCGACAGTGGGCACCGTGACCGATGGCGACATCGAGGGCGAAGAGGAGCGCAGGGTCGCGAGCGAGGAAGATCCTTGCTTGCGTGAGATGCTCCAGGGTTGGACGGATGTTGTGACTTCCCAAATTCAGCCATCCAATGTTGTTTTGCTCGACCTCGACGGGTATTCAGCGAGGGCGCTGGAACATGCCTGGGCGCACGCCCTCGGCGCCCGCATCGTCGTGATTGCCGATGAGAATGATACGAGCGCCGTGCCGCCAGACGGGGCTGATCTGGAGCCCTCGGATGTCGAGCTCCTGCCTCGGGACGCCGGCAAGCTGGGGGCATTCTTGCAGTCGCTTCAAGAATCCTAGAATTTCGCCTAACGTTCCCCGTCTCGGAATCTCTACAACAGCAGTGGTGGCCTGTTGGCTGGACGTAGGCACGCTGCCCAAGGAAGTATTCTGCAGGCTCCTATCCGAACTACGTGGGGTATGGCCGTCCATCGACACCTGTCCGCCAAGTTGAATCAACAGGGTTCTTTAGGAGGGAAAGTGATGAATAAGCTGCCGACAAATGCCATTATCCTCACAGCGCTTTGCCTCTGCTTCACCTCCTTGGCCAGCGCCACGCCGCCTCCAAGAGTCAAACTCCCTCCCCGAGTCACCGACCACGGTCCCGCCTTCCACTTTGACAATGCAACCCGCGAATCCGCCGAGATCCACTACATCGACCTGACCGGCGATCAGATCAGGGAAGCCGTCGTCCAGATGCGGGGCGTCAACGCGGGTGGCGAGGGCGACTACTCCTTCACCATGGTCTTCGAGCTCAATGACGGCGAATACGAGCGGACCTGGACTAATATCAGCGGCGAACGTCCGAATGGCTTGGAATTCCACGACATTGACGGCGATTCGGTGCATGAGCTGATCCTCCACGAGACAGCGGGCGCCCACTACAGCGTGATCTGCATCGTGTCCTACGCGGCCGGGCAATACGTGAAGCTCTTCGAGAACGGGACGGCTTGCCACCTGTTGGAATTCGAGGTCAGTGGCCCCGCCGCGACTATCACCATCGGTCGCGAAAACTGGTCCAACGCGGAATTCTGCTACGCCAACTCCCATGAATTGTCCCACAAGGAGATCTGGCGGTGGTCCAACGGGGCCTTTGCCTACGATGCCGCGGCCAGCTCCGGCCCCTTCATGACAGAAAAAGAGGCCATCCAGAGGGCCGTAGACAGCATCACCAAGACTATGCTCGAGATCCGCGCGGTCTTGGGACGGGCCCAAGCCGACCAGGATCCGGGCGTGGACCGAGCGGACATGCGGGTCCTATACCTTTGGACGGCCGGGATCCGGGCCTATATGCTGTTTGGCCCCGAGGTTTGGGGAGACTGACGCAACGGGTCTTTTCCTGCCATGTTAGACACGTGCTCCGCACCCTCGTGCAAGCCCGCAGCAGGAGGACCAGGTATCCTGATCGCAACTCCAACTGGTGCCAGTCACGCGACTTGCATGGGACATGTTAGACGGAACGATGTGACGGTTCGGCTGTTTCTAACTTGCTCCCGGACATACGTTAACCCGGAGTCACACCCGTAGCTTCAACCCTCAATCGAGAGGGCCACGGCTCGTCCCATCCGGGTCCGAATGCCCCGGCTCTCCGAAACGAGCGGGAACAGCCGAGGGGGGGGATGGCGCCTCACACTCTCGTACATGGGCACCTCTGGATGCGCTACGTACAGGGTTCCTCATGTGGTATCCTGATCTGAGTCGAAACTGGTGCCGATAACGCGACTTTGATGGGACATGTTAGGCGGAACGATGTGACGGTTAGGCACAGCTAAGCGAGAGGCAAGATGAGCAAGATCTTCATCTCCTATCGCCGCACGGACAGCATGGAGACAACCGGTCGGATCTTCGATCGACTCCTCCAGGCCTTCGGACGAAAAAACGTCTTCAAGGACGTCGACAATATTCCGCCAGGCGTAGATTTCGAGGAGTATATCGAGAAGTCCTTGCGCTCCTGCGAAACGGTGCTGGTAATCATGGGCGATCGCTGGCTCAACCCAGCGAAGCCAGGGGGACGGCCGCGGCTCTTCGATAAAGCGGACTTCGTCAGACTTGAAATCGAGGCAGCTCTCAAGAGCCAGGCACAGGTAATCCCGATCCTCATCCGCGGCAAGAATATGCCTTCCGCCATGAAGCTTCCGGAGGGGCTCAAACCTCTGACTCGTATCAATGCAATCAAGGTGCGTGGGGATCCGGACTTCAATCGGGACATGGACCTGATCATTCGTACGATCAGGAGTCGGCGTCTCGGTGCCCGCCGCCTGCCCTGGATCGCGGCGGCGGTGTGCGCCATAGGGATTGGATT
>JAGMDA010000051.1 GCA_023128935.1 Candidatus Eiseniibacteriota bacterium
TTCGAAGTCATCCATTCTGGCGCGGTCGACCACCATGACGTAGTAGCGGCCGTGCGCGTTGCGTACCAAGGCGGTCTTGAAGCCCTGGGCGAGCAGCCGTCCGTTGACGGACGGCGTGGCGTAGAATCCCCAGCTCTTCGCCGCAAAGTCATGCTCTTTTCCGTCGCGTGTCACGAAGGTGACTTGCTCGTCTGGAACAAGCTCAATTTTGCCGCAGTCCTTGATCTCAATCTGACCGTTCCGGCCCACATGAAATGTCCGCGGCGGTTGCTCGGGCTTGAATATCATGTCCACTCCCAGTCGGGGATGATGAAGTCCGGAATCGTCCAGGTTCCGTTCCGCTTCTCCCAAATATCTCGGTTGCGAAATCCTTGGATACTCTCGAAGAAGTGCTCGACGCCTATCCCCATGAACCGGCAGCACTTCTCGATATCCTCGTGCGGGGTTTGGTCTCCCCGCTTGCGAACGATGGACAGCGCTTCATCCCGTGTCACCCGGCCGTTGCGAATCTCCACGGACAGGTTGTCAAAAAGGCGCGTGAAGCCGAACTTGTACCACTTCAGGTAGTGATGCACGGAGATGAAATCGTCATCGATGTCCGCGTAGTTCCAGTAACCGACGCGAGCACCCGCCGTCCTCGCTTCAAACCCGTGCTCTTGCGCAACGCGTCGGGTCGTTTCGGGATCCCACTCGAAGTAGTATCCCAGGAATACGGCCAACACGCCGGAGCTCTCTGACTCCTCGTCCGACGGCCCAAAGTACGCCGTCAGATCTTTGCGCCCCAACTCGTCGGACACCCAGTCCTCCGCAGTCGTCCCGTGCGTGACGCCGTACTTCGCCACCCAAGCCCTGTCGAGCGCAAATCCCTTCCGTTCATCGTAATCCCCCCCGTACTCAAAGGCCGAGTTCTCGCCCCAAATCACGAGTGGAACCTTGAACCGAACGGCGATGCCAAGAGGGATGTTGAAGAGCGCCATGTGCATGGGCAAAGCTGTTGTACCGAACTTGGTCAGCGCCCTGTACATAAAGATCTTCTCGACGCGAGGGTTGATCTGATAGTCAATGTGATCAACACCGAGATCCACAAGGTTGTCCAGGTTGCGTTGACCTATGGCTGTTCTGCCCGGGGTTCTCCACGTCACGGCCAACGGGTGCAGTCCATACTCGAGGCACTTGACGACCTGCCACGTACTGTCCTTGCCACCGCTGACGGGGACCACGCAGTCGTAGCCTGCCGTCGGGCGCTTCGCACGTTCCACGACGGCCCGAAAGGCCTCTTCGCGGGCGACCCAGTCGATCAGGGGCTTCGTTGCATGTGCCCGGCAGGCGTTGCACACCCCTTCGCCATCCAGGACGAGGTTGGGCCGGGTATCGGGGAGAATGCACCGGGTGCAGTACTTCATGGGGCAACCTCCTCAAGAAATATCCTGCTGTTGAGGAAGTAGAAAAGGAACTTGCTCTCGCTGTTCGGCAACTCATCCTTGTCCACCAGGGTATCGATACGATCGCGCCATGCGAGCTCATATATCGGCGCCTCATCGACCAAGTAGGCTCGCACGTCCGATGCTTGACGTCAAGGAAAGAGAGAACCGATGCATTGAAGCCCGCTTTCCTGCGATTGCGCACAACAGCGGCTGGTGCGACGTTCGCAATGAGTGATATCCGGGCGCGCGAGGCCAGTAGCAGCGCGCCGCACCATTTCGAGAGCGCAATCCACCTCCCGGACCCCCGGGCCACACCCAGAACCCAGATGCATCAGGGGCGTGTTTCTGCCAGCTCCCTCAGGTGCGCCGGGCGGTAGCTCTCGTGGAGTTGCTCGCCGGTTGCATGCGCCAAACCGTACTCGGCAATTGCCTGCGTGAGCTCTGGAAGGACAGCCTGGATGACCGCTTCCCCTCGCCTGATCGTCTTGGTCTCGAACCGGTCCAGGATCTGTTCCACGCTGCTCCCATCCCCCTGCGGATGGATATTGAAGCAGTACTTCCGGTCGTTCTTGTAGAGCAAGACAAACCGCTCGTTCCAGCTGTCACTGCTCAACGTGATTCCAGTCGTGTATGGCTTTTCACCGGGATCAAAGACTGACCGGGCACGCGGGTGCGCGCGGTGCTGTGCACCGAAGTACTGGAGAAGAGTCTGCGTGAGGTCAATTGTCTCGAAGTTGCGTTCATCGACCCCGGTGATACCATCACCCACGATGAAGAGCGGAACGCGTTGAACTTCCTCGTTTGGATGGTAGCCGTACCACAGCCGGCCCTGCGACTCCATGGAACCGTGATCGGCGGTGAATAGGAAGATGGTGTTCTCCAGCAGGCCCGCCTGCGCTGCTCTGGCGATGAAGTCGGCGATCTTGCGCTCAGTAGCCGCGGCTGTCATATCAGCCATCGTGCGAAGCTGCTCGATGTACCATTCGTCTTCTGGCTCGTAGCGATACTCATTGCCGTGCGCGCGGGCGAGTATGCCTTGCCCGGCTCCGTCATTTGAAACCTCTTCCCACGCCTTCGGCAGGTCGGTATGACCAGCACCCCAGGAAGTGTGAAATATGACGAATGATTTCTGTGGGGCAAGCTGCCGCATGCGCGCCAGTTCCGGGAGGAGCAGTTCGGTAAGGTGATTGCTATACTGCTGCCTGCCGAATGGCAACAGGCTGCCAAAGACAAAATGCCTGGTGTCGGAACGCAGGCGCGTTCCATTCATACCAAGGAAGATCGTGTTGTATTCCAGTCCCAGGCCATCCAGCAGACCTAGCTGGAGTGCCGCAAAGTAGATGGATCGGAAACCGCGATAGGCCGAGATCCCTTTGGTCTCAGGCATGCCATTGCGGTGGAAGAAGAACCCGCGCGTTTTCACTCCCTGCCGTTGCAGCAATCTCAGCAGGTTTTCCTCACCAGCGTGACCGGAGCGCCCACGGTAGAGCACTTCAAAGAAGGCCGATGTCCAGACCGAGTTGCTGCGCATATTGGTGAAGAGGCGTCCCTGATCAAACACCGCATCGCCTGGTTTGGCGCTGGCCCGGTGGTTGAACGGTTTCATGTGCTGGGCGGGCCATCCATCCAGCACAACCAGCACGGCGTGCTTGGGCGGTGTCTGCGATGCGTCTGCCGTCATTCGCGGCCCGAGCCAATTCAGCGCCACCAGCACCGCAAACAGCGCGCACGCGCATGGGGCGAGCACCAAGGAGAGCTTCACGCAGCTGCGCTCGATGCCCTCTCTGTCGGTCGCCCGTGTAATTATGCGCCAGATGCTGACAAAGAGTAGAATCCAGAGCAGCCCCCAGAGGATCTCCGGGTGGTTGGCCGGGGTAAAACCGGGGAGTCGCGGCGACAACCAGCCCTTGAGGGCCGCGACTAGGTCGAGTTTCTGGCCCAAGCCGCTGAGCAAGAAGAATAGGAATGCTGAACCGGCCAATGTCGCCAGAAGGCGGCCTGCAATGGAAACCGCGTGGGTGCGCATCCGCGGCCGGAGCAACATGAGCCCGACCAAGACGATGCCCAGGAGCAGTGTCATCCCCAGTGCCAGGGCCACCGCAACCACGAGCATGCTGGCCGGGTCGCTGAGGAAGAAAAGCGGGTCCCCGGCCAGCTCGAAGGCGCAGAAAACCAGGATGATCGCGTTTGAGAGCAAGAGGCACGGCAGAACGATCCATCTTTTCTTGTGCACGGCGGGATTCCCCTGGCGAGTGATGTCTGCGCGCCGCGTCAGCCTTTCCCATGCGGTGACACAGATCCGGCTGCGCACCGCTCACGGCGTCGGCCGGCGGCAGTATCGGGCGCCCGTAGCGGGAGGGTCAAGGTCGGTTTTGCCCTGGGCCCTGGGCATGCATCCACACGCCTCCACGAGGATGCCTTAGTGCAGAGGCTGTGCGGATGCAGGTATGGGTCCGGCGATCGCTTGGTGGATTCTGGCATGGTCCGGCGCCCGCTTGGGCGTCCTGACCGCATTGTGCTAGAATTCAGTGTAAAGGGTAGAAGGCGATGCCGGATCTGTGCGGTGTTCCCATCTTCGGGGCCGCGGTGTCACTATACTGTAGCGAACAGGTTCGCAAGAGAACCGGCCCACTCGAGAGGACGAACTCAGTAGCAGATATGTTGAGAGCAAACCCGCCTGGAACCCCATTGGATTCGCGATTGCCTCTGACCGGCACTCTGACCGGCACTCTGACCTGCACTCTGGTCAGCCTTCTGATCATCGGCTTGGCGTTCTCTCTGGTTCTCTTGGCCGTCCACCTGGAATCCTCTGCCTGCTCCCCAGCGATGGCAGCCGATCGAGATCCTGCGGTTGGCGGAGCCAGCGATTCATTGCTCCTCGACTTCGAGGACGGCGACCTGACCGGCTGGCGGCCCAGACCGGGGGATGAGCCGTACATCCATTTCGCCATTGAGGGCGAGAGGGCCCTGCAGGGTCGGCGATCCCTCTACTGTCGTGTGAGGAAGTGGGACGATACAGTCTCGGCAAATGAGCAGGTGGTTCTGCGCTACGACCTGCCTGGGCCGCTCTTGCTCGACGCATCCACGGAGGTCAGTTGGTCTTGGTGGATCGGGGATCGCCTGGAGAATGACGGCGTGGGCATCCGCTTGGTCTTCAGCTCCCCGGCGGGCGCAAGAGTATTCCGCCTCGAGTGTGCCAGCCACAGCAATCGGGAACGTGGGAAGTGGCCGTATGATGACCCCTCTGGGCGGATCTGTCAGCACCGGCTGAACCTGCAGGCTGTTGTGCGTGAGCGCATATCGAATGGAGCCGCTTTCCCCTCCCTGCCATGGTATCTGACGAGCCTGGAGTTCTATTTCTGGTTCCCGCAGGATCAGACGGCCTACTTTGATGAAATCCGCATCGGCCCCCCAAGGTCCTTGGGAGGAGTGTCCGCCGCGGCCCCACGCTCAACCTCGATTACTCCTCCAGAGACCAGCATGCTGTTGGCTGATCTCAACAGCGACAACCGGCTGGATAGGATTGTCGGCTTGAAAGGCAAGCCCCCACTGGTGTGGCTGGGAGCGGGGCATATAGATGAGCTGCAGGTGGATGCGAGTCAGGTGGGATTAGGTTCCGCCGTATCGTTGGTTCATCCGATCGCTTCCGACTTGGACGGCGACGGCATCCTCGATCTACTCGGCTTCTGCAATGACAACCTGAAGATCTTCGAGGGACTGGGGGCGGCTCACTTCCGCGAGGTTTCCTCCGCCTTCCCCAGAGATCTAGGCACGAACCGTCCGGCTGGTCTCTTGGCTGTCGATCTGCTCCCGGGTCCCAAGCCGCAGCTTCTCATCTGTCGGTACAATGGCCTTCAGGATGACTCCATCTATATCCCCACTGGAAGGACTGCGTGTTTCCACGCCCAGTCATTTCCTTGCCTCGGAGATCATCAGGAGCGCCTCGGATACAGAAGCGCGATCATTGCTGCGGATGTGGACAACGATCATGACCAGGACCTGTTCTGCACAAACTCGGACCTCTTTCTTCAGGAGGAATCCGGCCTGGTCTGTGCAACATGCGCCTGGCTGCCGCAAGTCGGTACGCATCAGTCGGGTGCTGTATTCGGCGACATCGACAACGATGGGGACCTGGATCTCTTCATCACCGTTGACATCAAGCACCATGTAGGAGAGCCTGGTATCACCCATGGCCACAGCCTCCTGTACCGCAATGACGGAGAGCGATTTGTCGATGTGAGCCATTGGGTGGAGACCGAGCCCTCCGGGAACGCTGATGATCCGATCTTTGCCGACTTCGACTTGGACGGGGATCTGGACCTCTTCTTCACTCAAGAGCGGTGGCGCCCGACCGAGCGCCTTCCCAATATCTATTTGGAGAATGATGGCACGGGGCGATTCCGTCCGGGGAATCCGGGTGCCTGGATCATGCGAACACCTTCTGCCGAGGATGTGTGGTGCTTCGATGCGGATGACGATGGCGATCCCGACCTCCTCTTCAAGTGCCCGGGGAGCGGACGTTATGAATGTGCAATCAATAACATCACAGGACGAAGGGCCATCAAGGTGCGGGTACTTGATCAGCGTGGAGCCCCTCATGCCTCGGGGGCGGAGCTGATCCTGCGGGCACGGCCGAATGCATCGAAGGCACTGGGGAATGATATCGTAGGATATCGCCAAACGGGTGCGGGAGCGCTCCTCTCTGGTTGGAGCGAAGCCATCTTCGGCGTGGGCCAGTCAGAGGGGCCGTTTGATCTGACGGTGATCTTTCCCTCCCGTCCCGAGTCACCGTTGATTCTACGAGGCCTACGGCCCGGTGAGTCTTTGGTTGTTGTGGAACCTATGAACGCGGGCCCTTTTGGCAGCCTGCTTGCCGGGACGCGGATCCAGCTACGGCGCGCAACATCCGCTCTGGCTTCTGCGGGCTCGGCACTCATTTTTCCCGGGGCTGTTCTCTGTGGATTGTTGATGGGGTGCGTACTCTACGGCTTCCGCCGCAGTGTGCGCATTCTGAGGATGGAGGGCAAGCGTGCTCAGGGGCTACTGGGCACGGCCGCCTGCCGCCCGGGTCCCGCCCCCATCCCGGGTGGTATGGGGGGGTGGTTTGGCCCGCGCTTACGCAAAGTCGCGCTCCTCGTGGCTGTGATCATGTTCGGGCTCATAGTAATTGGCGCGCAGATGTGGCCCGCCTACCCGAAGGCGGTTACCAGCGGGTGGATGGCTCTGCTGGGGCTGTGCCTAGGGATTGCTCTAGGTATGGAGTTCTCCCACCTGGACTCCACGCGGCGCAGGGCGCTGCGCATGCCCCATTTGGACTCGGACACAGTCCGGATACAGCTCTTGGATGCAATCGACGGGTTTTCCCATGCCAGCTGGCTCAAATACCTCGCCGGGGTTGCGTCGCTCTCTCGTAGCCTTGCTGAAGGAGCGGATCCGCAGCACATTTGTCCCCGTTTGGAGAAAAGGCTTGAATCCTATGACGGCGCAATCCTGCCTCAGATGACACAGATTGAACATCTTCTCCCTCATGCGAATCTTGGTCCGACTCTGGCCGCGGGCTTCATGACCGATCTGAAGGCCATCGAGGAAGGGGTGAGAGTCACGCGCGAGAGGCTGCTGTGTGGGAACAGGAAACGGGGTCCCTTGTACACCAAGGCTGCGGATGCATTCCAAGCTGCGGATCCATCCAGGGCTGCGGATGCATTCCAAGCTGCG
>JAGMDA010000510.1 GCA_023128935.1 Candidatus Eiseniibacteriota bacterium
GGTTTCTCCGCCCCCGCGCCTTGCACGGTAGCTCCTACTTCACGCCGCACGGACCGTACCTACCTTGCTGTGGCCTTGCCCTGCCGTCTCGCGGTTCGGGCTTGCTTTGCCCCAACCTGCAACCGCTGCCCCCCAATCCGGGTCTGCCGCGCATCCGTCCGGGTCTGCCGCCCCGCAGCCTTCGCGGCGCGCTGCCTCACAGTCATCACCCGGCCTGCAGAGGTCCTAGCCATCCCCGCAGTAGCTACCTCCCGACTTGCCGCGCGGTGCCGCCGATCTCCGTGCCGCCGTGGCATGGATGTCTCCGGACGGATCGAGAGCCACCCCTCCAGGAGCGAGAGCTCCTCAGGATGGGTAATCTTCATAGTCAGCGGCGAACCCGCAATGGCCTTAACGGGCCAGCCCATCCATTCAAAAAGCATGGCGTCGTCGGTGACATGATAGTCTGCCACGACGGCGTGTTGGTGCGCCTCCAAAGCAGGGCCGAGACGGAATGCCTGGGGGGTCTGAACTCGCCACAAGTCATCGCGCGGAACCGTCCTCAAAACCTGTCCCGAGGTAAGTTCACCTACCACCTCGATCTCCCCCTTCACCGTCTTGAGCGTGTCCGCCATTGAGAGCACCGGCACAACGCCAGCCACACCCGGCCCGGACTGGTATGCGGTATCAAGGCTGGCGAGGAGTTCACTGATGACCTCGGAGCGCACAATGGGTCTGGCAGCATCATGGATGAGGATCGGGGTCTCCTCAGCGTACTTGTCGCGGGTTTGATTCAAGGCGGCCTCGATCCCGGCTTGGGCCGACTCCTGGCGCCGCCGCCCCCCCGTGACCGGCTCACGGATCTTGACCGCAAGGTCGCCGAGTTCCTTCTCCAGGGGATGAAGAACGGAGCGGGAGTACTCCTCCCTCCACCCGGAAGGCACGACCACGAGCACGTCTGTGATGGCCTTATGACGGGCAAAGGTCAGCATACTCCAGGCTAGAAGCGGCCGGCCCGCCAGTGGCACAAAGGCCTTGGGCCGATCCATACCCAGCCGCTTGCCTGAACCACCGGCAAGGATAATGGCCCAACACTGCGGAACACGGCTTCGCGCAGCGCCATCGATTCTCTTCCGGATCCTTTTAGAAACCATCATCGTTCCCCCATTTCGGATTGTCGTTCCTTCTTCTCGATGGCAACAGCCAAGGCATCTCTCAGCGTGGCAACCGGCAGCAGGCGGCAGTCATGCGGACACTGCCAGCGGCGCTTCTCCAGGTCACGGCTGGTCGCAACCGGAATCGCGATCCGACGGAATCCCAATCGGGCGGCCTCAGCAATCCTCCGCTCGGGATGGCTGGTGCGGCGAACCTCTCCACCCAACCCCATCTCTCCGAAGACCGCCATGTCCTCCCCCACTGGACGATCCAGCAGACTGGAGGCGATAGCCAGCAAGATACCCAGATCCACGCCGGGTTCATCCACACGCAACCCGCCCGCCACGTTGACGAAGACATCGCTCGAGGCAACATCCACACCGCCTCGCCTGGTGAGCACAGCAAGCAGGATCGCCAGACGTCGCCCATCGAATCCGGTAGCTATCCGCTGTGGAATGCCGTAGCGCGTGGAGTGAACCAACGCCTGCACTTCCATCAGCAACGAGCGCGTTCCCTCGATCCCAGCAACAACCACACTGCCAGAGGTGTGACCTGCCCCTTCTCCCAGGAAAAGACGAGAGGGGTTGGTCACCTCCTGTAGGCCATCCTCACGCATGTCAAAGACGCCGATCTCATGAACGCTGCCAAAGCGGTTCTTGACGCTTCGCAGGATCCGGTGCGCTTGGAAGCGGTCACCCTCCATCGTGAGCACCACATCAACGATGTGTTCTAGCGTGCGCGGCCCGGCGAGGTTGCCCTCCTTGGTCACGTGGCCGATGAGAAGCACCGCCACCTGTTTGGTCTTGGCCATTTGGGTGAGGGCCAGGGCACCTTCTCGTACCTGGAGGACGCTGCCAGGCGCCGAGGGCAGGTCGGGCAGGAAGGCTGACTGGATGGAATCCACAATGAGGACATTGACGAGACTTGGCGTGGACGATCCGGACGATCCGATCACACCTTCGCCCACGGCTTCGATAATCCGCTCCAGATCCGTTTCCGCGAGAAGGGAAAGCTGGCCTGTGATGCCCAGCCGCTGCGCCCGGAGCTTGGTCTGCGTCGCCGATTCCTCGCCGGAGGCATAGAGCACGCCGCAGCCGCTCTCGACGAGGCGGGCAGCAATCTGCAGGAGCAGTGTAGACTTCCCCACTCCCGGATCCCCACCGATCAGGATCACCGATCCTGGTACGATGCCGCCTCCCAGGACCCGGTCAAACTCGCCTATGCCCGATAGGATCCGCTGAGGGCCGTCCGCGGGAACCTCGGCAAGAATCTGGACTCCGGCTTCGAATCCTGGATCCCGCTGCCCATGAACCCAGGAGGACTGCCCCTCCCCGATCGAACCACCCGCGCGCTTCGGCCGGCCCGGAATCCCCAGGCCGCGCTCGGGAGCACCAACCTTGCGGGATCGCCGGCCGGCGCTGGGCAGAGGGCTTGGGACGCGGAAGGAGACCAGGGTGTTCCATTCGCCGCAGCTTGGGCAGCGACCAAACCATTTGGGAAAGCTGTCACCGCAGCTTTCACAAAGGAATGTCTCAGTCTGGCCCGTCTTGCGCGCCACGCGATCATCCCCTTTCCGATGAGGATCCGAAGACCGGATCTGAATGAATCGATCCTCGAAACTGATCTTAGCAATCCGCAAGCCCAAGCTACACGTAATTATGCACCCAAAGCAGGTCGTTTCGGAATCCCCTTGGAACTCGAGCAGCTTGCTGTACGGCAGATCAGATGCCTAGAATGGGACGGATATTTCATACCGAGGTAGTTCTGTGGATGGAAGCAGGAAATACAGGAAAGCAGTCCACGCGTGGTGCATGTATGACTGGGCGAGCTCGGCCTTTGCCTCCACCATCATGGCTGCGATGTTCCCACCCTTCTACAGATCCCTGGCCACCAAAGCCGGGCTTGCCGAGGGCCACGCCACCGCCTACTGGGGATACACTACCTCGATCGCGCTGCTCGTGATCGCGCTCGCTGCCCCAATCTTGGGCGCCATCGCTGACTACACGGGCGGCAAGAAGCGCTACCTGGCATTCTTTGCAGGGCTCGGAATCCTCTCCACGGCAGCTTTTATCTTCATCGGAACGGACACCTGGCTGCTGGCGTCGATCCTCTTCATTGGCGGCAACGTTGGCTTTGCGGGTGCAAACATCTTCTACGAATCGCTGCTTCCTCACCTGGCCAGGGGCGGCAATATCGATCAGATTTCGACGCGGGGGTATGCTCTGGGCTACGTCGGGGGTGGAATCCTACTGGCCATCAATGCGCTGTGGGTCATAAAGCCCACGCTGTTCGGCATGCCCGATGCCGATTTCGCCCTGCGTGCCTCGTTCTTCAGCGTGGCGGTGTGGTGGGGGATCTTCTCCGTTCCCCTTTTCCGCAACATCTCCGAGCCGCCGGGCGCCAGGGCACTCGATGTGATGCGCAATCCGATCAAAGAGGGCCTAGCACGCCTGACGGGCACGTTACACGAGGTCAGACGCTACAAGCAGCTGCTCCTTTTTCTGGCGGCCTTCTGGCTCTACAACGACGGCATCGGCACGATCGTCAAGATGTCCACCGCTTATGGCAACGAGATCGGCCTCAAGATGACCGACATGGTGATTGCTCTGATCGTCACGCAGTTTGTCGGCATCCCCTGCGCCTTTCTGTTTGGCTCGCTGGCCAAGCGGATCGGCGCCAAGCAGTGCATCTTCTTGGCATTGATGGTATACACGCTGATCAGTATCGGCGGCTACTTCATGCAGACGGCGCTCCATTTCTACATCTTGGCCCTTGCGGTAGGAACGGTCCAAGGGGGCAGCCAGGCTCTCAGCCGGTCGCTATTTGGGGCCATGGTGCCGAAACAGAAGGCGGCGGAGTTCTTCGGCTTCTTTAGCACTAGCGCCAAGTTCGCCGGTATTGCCGGCCCCTTGCTCTTTGGCCTGATCAGTCAGACCATGGGTCACAGCCGGCTGAGCATACTGTCACTGATCATCTTTTTCATAGTTGGGGGCATCCTGCTCACTCGCGTGAATGTAGCCGAGGGCATACGCGTCGCGCGCGAGGAGGAGACAAATAAACTGGGCCCAAATTCCAACTCGACGCCGCCAGTCCGCCCTTGAGCGCCGAGAGCGGCCGGCCTTAGGGTGCAGCGAACTTGGGTCTTCCAGCCGCGACACGGGGATGGAACATCATGAACCAGTTGGTCAACAGTCTCTCGGAACTCATTCAGACACCGATTATCCGAGCGGGGGTGATTCTTGCCGTTGCATTGCTTGCATCGCTCTTCGCCAGGGTAGTGCTCTTTCGTATCATTCTGAAGCTGACTGGAAAGACGCGGAGCGCCGTGGATGACGAACTCATCCTCGCGATACGTGCTCCCATCATCTATTCACTCGTCTTGGCGGGCGTGGCCTGGTCGATCGCTTGCCTGGAACTCAAGCCCGCCTTGAGCTTCGTGTTTCTGGGCCTAATCAAGACGGCTGCTGTGTTCATATGGGGCAAGACGGCCATGCGGGTGGGCTCGATCTTTCTGGAGATCATGAGCCGCAACCGGGAGCGGCTGCTGTGGATCCAACCAAAGACGCAGCCGTTGCTGCAGATCGTTTGGAAGGTGCTTGTATTCGGTGGTATCTTCTACTTCCTCTTTGTCTCCTGGCACATCAATCCAACTTCCTGGATCGCCTCGGCCGGCATCGTCGGCATCGCCGTCGGCTTTGCGGCTAAGGACACGCTCGCCAACCTGTTTGCGGGTATTTTCATTGTCGCCGACGCGCCCTACAAAATCGGCGACTTCGTCATCCTGGACGGCGGACTAAGAGGAGAGATCACGGAGATCGGCATCCGTTCCTCCCGCCTTCTGACCCGTGATGACATAGAGGTAACGGTCCCGAACGCTCTAATCGCCAACGGGACGATTGTCAATGAAACCGGCGGGCCGCATCAAAAGATGCGCGTCCGCGTCAAGGTGGACGTTGCCTATGGCAGCGACGTGGACCGGGTACGTGAGATCTTGCTGTCCTGTGTCGAAGGGGTTGAACACGTGGTTACTGACCCTGAGCCCAGGGTTCGTTTCCGGGCGTTTGGCGGGTCCGGGCTGTGCTTCGAGTTGCTGGTTTGGATCGATATGCCGGTGTTCCGAGGCCGGGTGTTGGATGGACTCAATGTCGCGGTGTATAAGTCGTTCAACGCGGCAGGAATTGAGATACCCTACACCAAGCAGGATGTGTATGTGAAAGAGATGCCGACCCAGCACGGTCCGTCGCCGGCAGGAAGCAATGAATCGTGAGGTTGTAATGATCGCATTCCCATTGCACTTACTTGGATTGTCGCTGGCTCTCTTGTGGTTGCGCGTGCGCTCGCATTACCGGCTTGGGGTCCTCTTCGGGCTTTGGTGGATTGGGCTCGCGCTGTGCAGAATCGTTCCAGGCATCCTTACCGGGGCCCTCATCAATGGCACAGACCCCGCCCGGGACGAGTGGGTGGGGCGCTTTATTGCTCTTACTGCGTGGGCTGGGGCCATCGTGCTTCTCCGGGCCCTACTGGGCCTCGTGCTCTGGGAACGGCCTCGGAACCGGCGGTTCTGGATCTGGGGTGGCATCTGGGCCATCAGCATGCTCCTGGGTGGGATTTACCCAAGGGCCATGATGGTTTTCCTCCTGCCAGCGCTTCCGTTCCTCATCTCGTTCCGCTGGGCCACGAAGTTGGGTACGGTGGGCACTCTTCTGGTCAGCTTGAGTTGCCTGCTGTCGATAGGATCCTGCTTGGTCACCATCTCTGGAATCCCATCACCGACGCGCGGGATGTTTGCGGGTCTCGATTGGCTTGCGGCACAGACATGGGGAATCGCTGCGATCTATGCTTTTCTCGCTCTCCCGGCCACGCTCCGCCGGATCCATCTGACCATACGGAGGATCCGGATCCGCCTGGTGGGCTCCCATCTCCTGGCAGGGCTCGTGCCCCTCGCGCTCGCGGCGCTCTTCCTGTTTCTTGCAGGCGCCCTCTTCCTCTCGACATATAGGAGCGCGGTGGGCACGCGTCTGCTGGTGGAGGCTTCCAAGAAAGCAGAGAAGGGTCTCGCGCTCAGCCTGGCGGACACAGGGAAGCTTCCCGAAACGCCATTTGGGCCCGATGCGGCAGGGCAGATCGTACTTGTTCGCGATGAGAACGGGACCACCTGTGTATTCGGAGGGCCGCTTCATTTCACCGCCGATTCCCTGCTGGCCCGGAATAAATCTTCCGGCACAGTACCGTTCTTCTGGGACGGGCAGACCCTCTTCTTGCGTGCCCGCATAGACACATTGCGTGACGGACGCATCCTGCGGGTCGAGGCCCTCGCTCCGGTCGACTCCCTACGCATGGAGCACATCAGTCGACTTGTCGGTGTGCCCGTGCGTGTGAATCCACACATAGTGATTGAACATGTGGAGGGGGGCGGAGTGCAGGTGACCTCCCGGGATGATTCCGATCCAGAGCTGGTGAGCGACGCCTCGCGCTCGATCGGTCCCCACGGTGAAGGCAAGTGGGCCCTGCCCGGGGGAGCGACCGCTGCTTGCTTGAGGGAAACGGAGGAGGGCTGGGCAACTATCCCGATCGTTATCTCCTCCTCAGCCAGTCTCGGCGAGGAGATCCTGTCGCTCTTCTCCATCACGGGGGAGAATCCTACGGCCATCATTGTGCTGGTCATCCTCGCATTCATCGCCGCTCTCATCCTCGCAGCAATCTGGATCACTGCCGCACAGGTCTACGATATGAGCCGGTCAATCACGAGCTCCGTTCAGGCCCTGACGCATGCCACCGGGGCGCTGCGCGAAGGGAAACTTGACCACCGCATCCTCATCAAGGGAAACGATGAACTCTGGAGCGTAGCGTCCTCTTTCAACGAGATGGCCACAGGGCTCCAGAGGATGCGCGCCATTGAGCAGGAGGCACAGCGGATGGAGGAGGAGTTGCGTCTCGCCCGCGAGATACAAACCCGCCTGCTGCCCGCAGAGCCGCCCCAGCTTGACGGCCTCGAGTTGGCAGGTCTGAGCCTTCCGGCTCGCGAGGTTGGAGGGGACTACTTCGACTATCTGGTATTAGAAGATGGCCGTGTTGCGATCACCGTAGCTGATGTATCTGGAAAGGGAACGCCCGCGGCGCTACTGATGTCGGCCTATCGCGCTTCGCTGCGCAGCCAGGATCTTGCCATGTTAGGACCGGCCGGAGTCCTCAAGCGTGTCAACCGTTTCGTCCACTCCAGCGTCGATCCCGGCACATTCATCACCGCCTTTCTCGGTATGCTTGATCCGGCCACGGGAGAACTGCGTTACGCCAGTGCAGGCCACGATGCGCCCTTCGTGCTGCAACCCGATGGGACGCTCGATGAACTGACCAGCGGGGGGCTTATTTTGGGCATGCACCCACAGTTTCCATATGAGGAATCCTCAGCCAACTTGGCTTCCGGGGCCGTGCTGGTCGTATACACCGACGGGGTTACTGAAGCGCAGGATCCCGCAGGGAGGTTCTTCGAATCACAGCGTCTCGCTGAAACCCTCAAGGCATCGGTGGGGCTGCCCTGTGCGGAGATCCAGCGCCGGGTGATCGATGAGATCCAGGCTTTCTGCGCTTCCGGTCCGCAGTCCGACGACATCACGCTTCTGCTGGCGCGCAGGCGATGAGCTCCAGTTGACCGTAGTCAAGAAGGATCCGAAGCAAACGGCTGACCACCTACGCGAATCAGCGCGGGCTGGACGAAGGGAAGTACTCGCCACGCCTTGTCGCGCGTGGAGAGGGCATCCCCTCATCAAGCGACGCGCTCTGCGTGCGGTACCCAATTGGCGAAAAGGACAAGAGGTGAGACCCACCTCATCATACTTTTCAAGAGGAAGCCCTACAGGTGGCGGTGCGGAGTCTGGAAAAGTGCTTCTGGTCCGAGTCGTAATGGCATTTCTTGTATTTCCTACCGCTTCCGCACCAGCAACGGTCATTACGTCCCAATTTCATAGCGCTCTTAGGAGGCCGCTTCGGGAACAGTTTATTGAGAAACCCCATTCGCCTTTTCTCCTTCACCCTGATCTGCTGAGTAAACAATTATTACCTGTAAGATTTGAAATAATAGCACAGTCCATGACGAAATGCAACTTCATAAAACCTATCGGCTTTGGTGGTTCCGATAGCATTGGCCCATTCAGTTCAATGTCCCTTTTCGCTCTCTAGAGGACGCAAGACCCTTCACTTGCCACGTAGAACGATGCATTCCTGTGCCACGTAGAACGATGCATTCCTGTGTCATCGACGCACTCCCGCGTCGCCATGCGCGTAGAGCGGCAAACGTGCAGACCCGGCAGAGGTCGATCTTGTGAACAACCTCCGCCGGGCCTAGGTAGTGACTTGAAGCTTTGGGGGCTCGCTACTCTGGGCACAGGTCAATCATAAAGGACCCGTCGCTCTCATCGGATGCCCCGCTTTCCAGATCCGTCACCAGAACTGTGTAACCGTCTATCGCACCGCCGCACTGCCCGGCCTCATCCCATCCGTAGTAGCCAGTATTGGCCGTGCTGCTGATGACGGTCAGGCAAATTTCTCCATCATGCAGTAGGTCGATGCTCACGAACGCGCCACATTCCTCGCCATCGGAGTCCCACATGATATCCATCCATTGGTTCGCACAGTGATATTCACCACCGTTCGGGCATACCACGGTGATCATACATCCGCAGCCAGGCGAGCAGGACTGCACCGTATGCACGAAGTATCTTTCTCTGTCTCTGAAGTACCTTCCCCTGCCTTTCTCGAATGACCGCCCACTCTCAACCCAAGCCATTTGCCGGCGCACCCGCTCGCTTGTCATGTCGAGACTCTCAACAATGACATACACAGAGATGTAGAGATCTTGATTCATCTCATACCAGCCCTCATCAAGAGGAATGGCATAGACAAACTCCGTGAGATGATCGTGCGCCGAAGCATACTCAAAGGGACGGGTCATTCGATTGCCCCAGCTTTGATGAGGAAGAAACTCGGGCGACAGGGCAACGGCAACGCAGGATCGGATCATGACCCACCCGTCCATGGTTGCAATCTCCACATAGAGCGAATCCTCATCATTGGTTGCCGTCACGGATCCGATGTCAGTGCGCCCTCGGAGTAAGAGGGAGACAACCGTCGGATCGCCACACGGCTCAGCCATCGTAATGGGGGCAATGCGATCCGGTGCCGCTGGATCTGCCGGCCCGAGATACTCGGAGCAGCCATGAACACCCAGGCCCAGAATCGCTGCGACACCAAAGATGCAGACTAGATTCCTCATGATTCTGCTCCTTTCCCTCGCCCCCGGGCCCACTGCCACTCTGGCGCGGCACGACAGAAGGCGGGTGCCATGCTAGAGAAGCGTGGAAGGTCCGGAGGCAGCCTTCGGTGACGCTGGCACAGGCCCCGGGGGCACTGCCCGCAGCGATCACTGCAGCATGTAGCTGTTCGCACCACCCGTGCCGGCACCTATTAATGAGCCGATTGTGGCGCAATTGATCCATTCCGCCGTATCCCGGGAAGGCCGTAGGATATCTGAGATTCCTCATTAATTCGCGCTTTCTCCTTGTAGCAGAGCACGTTGCGTCAACATCAAACCCCAAAAGCCTATTCAGTGGGAACAGTTGTATGCGAGACGTCTCAAAAGGCACGATCGAGCTTGCAGGAAGCAATGTGGTTACAAGTCCCCCGATTGGACACGGAGGGGCAAGAGGATCGCTGCTTGGCAGCATACTCTACCGCCTTGTGCGTCTGCGCTATTGCCGGTGCGTTGAGAGGAGTTGGGGACTGGCGGCTCTGGCAGGGATCAGGAACTGAGCAGTGAGGATCACGCATGTGTTGTCACGCGTTTGGAATCTGCTGCACCACCCCGCAGGGCCTGTTCTTTGGATCGAGCACCAACTGCGTGCTATTCCGTTTCCGTTCGCATCCTGCAGCCATGTATCATCGGCCGTCCCACTTGCCGGATGGAGGTCGCCCCGGCTGCGGTTGAGATGGAAGGAGGATCGCGTGCCAACTCGTGTGGACTTCTACAAGCTCGACCAGGAGTTGACCGCGGAGGAACGCCTCCTGCGCGACACCGTGCGGGCCTTCGTCGTGAGGGAATACCTCCCGCTCATCGCTGAGCACTTCGAACAGGGTTCTTTTCCGATCGAAATCGTCCCGCGTCTCGCGGAGCTCGGACTGCTCGGCATGAAGTACAAGGGCTACGGCTGCGCCGGGGCCTCCAACGTCGACTACGGGTTGGCGTGTCAGGAACTCGAGTGGGCTGACAGCGGCCTGCGTAGTTTCCAGAGCGTGCAGACGTCCCTCGTGATCCACCCGATCTACACATGGGGCAGTGAGGAGCAGAAGCACAAGTACATACCGAAGCTGGCCGCCGGTGAGCTGATCGGTTGCTACGGACTGACCGAGCCGGATCATGGCTCGGATCCCGGCGGCATGACCACTCGGGCGACTGCCGACGGCAGTGGCTATGTGCTCAACGGCGCCAAGATGTGGATCACGAACGCCCCGATTGCCGATATCGCGATCGTGTGGGCCAAGCTGGAAGGTGAGGTTGCCGGCTTTATCGTCGAGAAGGGCAGCGCCGGGTTCACCGCACCCGAGACGAAGCGCAAGCTCTCGCTGCGCGCTTCGGCGACCGGCGAGCTGGTGTTCGACGATGTGCGGCTCCCCGCCGCGGCGCGCTTGCCCGGCGCACGGGGTTTGCGTGCGCCGCTCGCGTGTCTCAATGAAGCCCGCTACGGCATCGCCTGGGGGGCGATCGGCGCCGCCATGGCCTGCTACGAATCCACGCTCGACTACACCACGGAACGTACG
>JAGMDA010000511.1 GCA_023128935.1 Candidatus Eiseniibacteriota bacterium
GAACGGGTTGCGGTCGTGATGGGAGGTACTTTTGAGGGTGTGGGCGGCGTGCAACTGATGAGTCCTCTCAAGGTGATCGTCAAACCTGTGACTGAGGCATTGGTTCACCTATTGCCTCAAGGTTTGCCCCTCCTGCTCCTTGCGCTACTTGTGCTTTTCGTTTCGCTTTCACAGATGGTGCGCATGATGAGGCTCATTGTCATGACCCGTGTGGAGGCGCTCTTTGACCGCGTGCTTTTCCGCAATGATCTAGCAGGATTCCTGCTCGGGTGGATCCTTACGGCCATCGTTCAAAGCAGTTCGGCGATCACCTCGATCGTTGTTCCCCTCGTGGGGACAGGCGTGCTAAGCGTGCGCAAGATCTTCCCCTATACGCTGGGAGCCAATCTCGGCACGACCGTGACAGCGATCCTGGCCGCTCTTGCCATAGGGAGTCCTGCGGGAATAACAGTGGCTTTCGCCCACATGGTTTTCAACGTCTTTGGAATAGTGCTATTTTACCCGCTTAGGAACGTGCCGATTGCACTTGCGAATGGGCTGGGCCGGGTGGCTGCCAGATCTCAGAAAAGCTCGGCATTCATCATCTCAGTATATATAGTGGCTCACGGTCTACCAATCCTCTATATTCTGCTCCGAAACATGCCTGGGAGGTAGGAACGGAATGCTCAGGGAATTCATGAATCTCTGGAAGAAAGAAAGCCTCTGTGAGAGCGCTTGGCAATCATGTCTGATAATGCTTCGGCAATCGAGGGACATGTTCCGCGACGCCGTTGCCTCCCTGCAGGAGGATCGGCCTCTCAGCATAGACATCTACGCCCGCGATCGTGAGATCAACAGATTCGAACGTAAGGTACGACGCAATATCGCGACACATCTGGCGGTCTCAACAAATCCTGACGTTAACAACGCCCTGATCCTAACGGCGATCGTGATCGACATCGAGCGGATTGGAGACATCACCAAGAACATCGTGGAGCTGGCCTCAGCTCACACGGCTGTCTTTCATGGCGGCGAGATAAAGGGTGAGATCACCACGATAGAGGCCACTGTATCCCAGATGTTCGACGCCTTGCTCCAGAGCCTTGAGGATTCAGATGTGGACCGGGCCCGCCAGATCATTGGAGATCATCAAATCATTGCCGATCGTGTGGAGGACTGCATTCGGGACATGATTGCCGGCAAGATCATGAAAGAGGACAGCAGCACCGCGGTGACGGCTGCGCTCTATCTGCGCTATCTGAAGCGCGTGAGTGCGCATCTGAAGAATGTTGCCACGGGTGTTGTGAATCCGTTCTATCGGATCGGCTTTCGCGAGAAGCCGGATGCTCAAGGGGTCAAGAACTGAGTGCTTTGGCTATGACCACAAGGTGGGACCCAAGGAGGTCAAGTGCGATGAAGCCATCAAAGACTAGACGTAAGAGCTATCTGCCCTGGCGGATTCCCAGAACCCGCCAGGAGTGGATGGCAGAGGGTGTCGATTGGCTGAAGACGATCGTTGTGGTTTTAGCCATTTTCCTTCCCACAATCACATTCGTCGTTCAGGGCTACCGGATCCCCTCGGGTTCCATGGAGGACACCCTCCTCATTGGTGATTTCCTTTTCGCGGACAAGATCACATACGGCGCTCGCGTCCCCTTTGTCTCCGGCAAGCGTCTCCCCGGACTGCGGGATCCGGAACCGGGCGATATCGTGATCTTCAAGAGTCCGAAAACGGGGGAGACGCTGATCAAGCGCTGTGTGGCAGCAGCAGGACAGCGCGTGGAGATGAGCAACAAGGTTCTCTTTGTCGATGGCGATCGCGCTATTGAGCCCTATGTGAAGACTACCCACAGAGCTCCCATACCCGGGATTGACAGCTTTGGTCCTATAGTTGTGCCTGCGGGCAGCATCTTCTGCCTGGGTGATAATCGTGATCGGAGTCAGGACTGCCGTTTCTTTGGTCCCGTGCCACTGCCACTCGTGATTGCGAAGGCCGATATCCTATACTTCTCATTCAATGTCGAGAGGTGGTTGCCGCGCTTCAACCGAGTTGGAAAAATTCTCTAGCGCTGTCTCAAGAGGTCGCCGATGGCTTGGATCCATTCCCGGGGGCAGGCTGCCCTGGTGACTTCCCCGAGCAGTAGATAGATAGCAGCAAAGACAGAGCCCATAGCCACGAGCTGCACGAGTGCGGACGATGCCCTCAGTAGCCATCCGACCAAGGCGGTCGGGATAGCAGCGGCAACGGCGACTGCGAGGATCGCCGCCAGTGCTCTCCACGGGAAATACTCCCTCCAACGCCAGTTCAGTGTGCGGAGCGCCACGCGGATGCTGTACCAGGCGGCCCAATAGGAGGCGATGACGGCCGCGATCGCCGGCGCAAGAAAACCAAGCGGCTCTATCCGGATCA
>JAGMDA010000512.1 GCA_023128935.1 Candidatus Eiseniibacteriota bacterium
CTCAGCTTCGAGGTCGATTCTTCGGGGAGAAGGCTGACCATAGGGAGAACAAGCCGGACCCGGTCGGGCTGAACCGTCTCCTGAATGCTCGGGGGTAGCCAGTGCTGGGACTTCCACCTTGTCCGCGATAGTCCGCATGGATCATCGCATTGACGAGTGCCTCGCGGATCGCCTCATGGACCGGTGTGTCGTCGCGGCGAAGTAGGTCCGGTTCCAGCTGAAAAGGGACCTTGAGTTCGGCGGTGAGCCTCGGAATGACCTTTTCATAGAACTGGAAGAGGTTGGCGCGCCAAGTGCCGTCAACCGTCACGCGGTCCGTCCATCTCACCTTAGGATCGTCGCAATAGCGTTCTCGATAGTCTACCTGGTAGTTGGGAATGGCGCCGGCATCTCGGATGACATCGTCTCGGCCGAACATCAGAAGCCCGGCTACCGTCAAGCCCTCGCGGTCTGCAGCACGATCTCTACGCCATGCCCCCAGCTTCTCCAGGAACGGCTTCATTTCGAGCGTCAGCCACGGATGATCCGGCACTCGCGCGGAGAAGCGTTGGTAGTAGCGTTGGAGGCTATCGTTGTCCAGATCGTCCAGGGCGAAGCCCTCGAGGATGCGGCTGTCGGCCGGTTCCTCGCTCCGATCCGCTAACATCCGCCCGACCTCTTCTTCGGAGCACTTGTAGTCCCCTTCGAAGTTGCGACGATATGTACCGCGGATGGGATTCTGACCAATGTAAACGGGGCGCTCTCGACGCGACGCTCGCGGCACCCTCAACGCAAGGACCTTCTTGTCTTCGATGGTCTCGACAGTCACGTCGTCATCCCGTAGGAGGTTGACGCTGACCTTGCCCCTGTTGTTGATGGTGTCCCAGAAGTTCTTCTTCATCCTGGCGGGATCAGATAGCCCACCTATCGAGAACTTGTCGGCCTGTTGCTCAACGCCCAGAACGATCCCGCCGCCGTCGGTATTCGCCATGGCGCTGTAGGTTTCCCAGAGCGAGCCGGGTAGGCCACCCCGGGCGGATTTGAACTCCCAGTCGAGCTCCTCGCCCATTCCGAGTGCGCTGAGGATCTCCCTACATCCTTGCGGGCGGCACTGCACTTAGGGCGTAGGGTGAGTATATTCGAACGAACGCCAAAGTCCTCGACAATCTCGTGTTGAGACGCTTCTGGGTGGACGTCTTTGATCGAATTCAGAAGGTCCCGTCCCCAGTTGGCCGGGACCTTTGGGCCTGGTCAGATGCTCAGGATCAGGCCGAGCAACTCGAACGTCTTCTCGAGGAGCTCACCGGGTCACTTCAGCTCGCCTTTCGCGGGGCCGCCGGCCACACAAACCCGATTCATAGCTGTCATTGCTTGGCAAGGGCCCGACGATCTCATCCGCTGGTTCCGCTTCCGCTTGCTCGGTGGCCAGCAAGGGGATGGAGCCTCCGGAGAACGCCGCGTCCAATCCTACCGCGCGGCGGACCGGCCGTTGATCCGAATCGACTAGGCTTCGAGCCATTCCACATGGTGGGGGGCGGAGACATTCCTCGCTCGCAGGTTTGTCTAGGAGGTGGTGTACTGATACATCCTCCGTCGGTCAAGTCAGTCCAGGAGGTGGTGTGCTGATGCTTTCTCCGTTGGTCAAGTCAGTCCCGGAGGTGGTGTGCTGATACTTACTCCGTTGGTCAAGTCAGTCCAGGAGGTGGAATCATGAGACTTCCCTCACTCGGCAGGCTCGTCACCGAAGCAAATCAGGTTGTGCTCCGATTTCCGCTCGTCTTGACAGCGGCGCTGGTGGCCGGGCTGTGCGCTGCCGGCTCGATAGACCACTCCGAATCGAGCGTCTTGGTGCGCGCGCTGATGAGCACGCAACTCGGCATACCTCTGCTCCTCGCGCTGGCCCTCTGTGGCGAACGCCACGCCCGTCTGCGATGGATCCTCGCCATGGCAGGTGCGGCGTCGCTGGTGCTCTACTTCGTCACCTTGCCTACCCACATTCCGGGCGCCACGCTCACACGCTTCTTCCAGTTCAACATCGCGGCCCACCTGTTGGTGACTTTCCTCCCCTACTTCCGCCGCAACGAACCCGACGGCTTCTGGCAGTTCAACAAGAGCCTGTTTCTACATCTCCTCAAGTCGCTCCTCTTCACTGCCGTGCTGGTGATCGGATTGAACGTGGCCATGCTGGCTCTGGACAAGCTCTTTGGCCTGGACATTAGCGGAAAGGCCTACATGCGTGTTGATCTGGTCCTGCTGTTCTTCTTCAATACCTGGCATTTCCTGGGCGGCGTGCCCCGCGACTACGCAGCGCTGGAGAAAAGCCACGACTTCCCGCGCGGCCTGAAGGTATTCGCCCAGTACATTCTGGCGCCGCTAGTGGCGCTCTACCTAGCCCTGCTGATGGCCTACTTGGTCAAGGTGCTGGTGACCACCGAATGGCCCAGCGGCTGGATAGGCTGGCTGGTGAGCAGCGTTGCCGCGGCGGGGCTCTTCTCATTGGCCCTGCTGCACCCCTTGGCGGAGAAGCGGGGCAGCCGCTGGATCGCCACCTACGCACGCACCTACTTCATCCTGATGCTGCCGTCCATCTGTATGCTGATTGCGGCCCTCGCCCAGCGGATTGGACAGTACGGTTTCACAGAGAATCGCTACTTCATGGGCGTTCTCAGCCTCTGGCTACTGGGGATATCCATCGCCGGAGCACTGAATCGGCTGAAGCGACTCGAACCCCTGCCCGCCACGCTCTGTCTCATCGCCTTCTTGACGAGCTTCGGTCCTTGGGGGGCTTACTCGATCGCGAGCAGCAGCCAGGTGGGGCGACTGGAGGAGCTGCTCTCCTCAACGGGACTGCTGGCGGGAGGCAAGCTGGCCGCCAGTGAGCAGGAGGTGGACACCGATACCCGGCGGGAATTGAGTGCCATCCTCGACTACCTAATGGAAACGCACGGAGCAAAGTCGATCGATCACTGGCTGACCCCGGAGCAGAACGCCCAACTCGCTCTCTCCGCCGATTCCCTGAGCCAGCGTCACTCACAACGAGAGCTCAGCAGGCAAGTCATGGTCTACCTCGAGCT
>JAGMDA010000513.1 GCA_023128935.1 Candidatus Eiseniibacteriota bacterium
CTTTCCGCATCAGGGTTAGCTCCAATGACCTTTCTGCTTGAGGAGACGGCGCGTCAGAGCCAGCAATCCCGGACAGTCGCCCCCCTGTTGCAGAACTGACTCTAGTCGAGTGAGCCCAGCAGGGATGTACTCGAGGAACCCCGGGCGGTTCAAGCGCCCGCCGAGCTTGGCAAACGCGCCCAGTGCCTGCATGAGACGGTTGGCCCCATTAGCGAGAAACCGGCGATGCCAATCCCCCCATTCCCCGTTGAGGCGCTGCTGCTGCGCATCGACACCGTCTCCCAACGTGGTTGGAATGCCAGGTATACCTCCGCGTGCGGCCCCCAGTAGATACCTGGTTTGCAGTCGCTGCCAAAGAGGATCCGGTAGCTCGACGTAGGGATCCAAGAGGAGCGAAGCCAAATCATATTCCGGCGGCCCGAGTCGCGCTCCTTGGAAATCGATCACCGCAACAGTGGAACCTGTCACCATGAGGTTGCGCGACTGAAAATCACGGTGCATGAAGACAAGGCCATCCAACTCCCGTGGACGAACAGCGGATTCTTGCTGGCGGCCGCCCGCGTCCTGGCCAAGAGACAGAGGGAGGGCTGCTCGAGCAAGGCACAGGCATTCCTCCTCGATCTCCGTGAAAGAGAGATGGAACCGGGCCAGGCCAAGGACGAGTTCCTTGTGAAAGTAGGCCGCCTCGTGACGCACAATGAACGGCTCTGTATAGGCCGGGTTGCCTGTTTCCTCGGGTCGGAAAGCCTGACTACCGAGCGATTGCATTCTGACGAGCAGATCGATTGCTTCCTCATATAACCTATCCCGCCTTGTAATATCAAGCGGATCGACATGCGCAATATCGTATAGTCGTGTATCCCCCATGTCCTCAATCAGGAAGAACCCCCGCTTGAGATCCGCGGCATAGAAGCGAGGAACGCGAACCCCCCGCTGCTGGAGGTGTTCACGCACCGCGAAGAACCCTTCGTTCTCATCCGGATGGGATCGCCGCCGCGGCAGGGGATTGGCGATGGCAATCGCAGCGACACCGTGGTGCTTGACGCGGAAGATCTGGCGGCTGGAGCCGTCCCCAGCAAGGCGCGTCAGGGTGAGATCATTCTCCACAGCTTGGTTTGGGGCAGCCGAGTCCGCCGCAGGCTGGCTTGAGGCAGGGGGGTCCGCCGCAGGCCGGCTTGAGGCAAGGGGGGCCTGCACCGATCCGGCAAGGAGGGGCATAGCGCGGCTCAAGAAGCGGCGCAGACCTTCCTGACCCTGCAATGCGTCCATGGCGCAGCTCCTTTCCGGAGGAACTGTTCAGCCGGATATCGATACCTGGCCCTCTCGCGGCCCGCGGATTCTATTCCGGCTTCTCAGCTTCTCAACACAACACTAGCCACTGATCGGTACAGAACCATGCCTTGTGACCATGAGACCGGCGATCGCTCCATCCGCCCGCACTCGCGGTCCAACGATCGAGCGCTCCACTCTGGCCCCCTCTACAATGTGGGCATCTCCAATAACAACGCTATCGCGAACCCATGCACCTTCGCCAACACGCGCTCGCGCATCAATGAATCCATAGCCTTTAGCCAAGTTGCCCTGAGTTCCCTGCCCAAGCGTCGTAAACCCATAGCGCCGAGCCTTGTCCCCTGCACAGATGCGATGGGCATTTAGGTAGCGCTCCGGTGTCCCCACATCGAGCAGTGGAAACTCCAGCGGCGCTACATAGGCGCCCAGGAGCTCCTGGCGAATCAGGGATCGATACGTATCCCGGATATCGTGGAAGCTATCTCGTGGAAGGAGGTCTATGACTTCCTGTGAAACTATCTGACATCCTGTGTAAGTATAGCCCGAGGCATCCGTTCGATCGATAAGTAGGTCCACAACACGACTTTCTCTGACCAGCACATTGAGCCAGAGCGGTGTGCGGCTCAGAATAAGCGTGATCAAGCAATCTGAGTCGAGGTGAAACGCCAGAGCTTCTTCCAGTGGAGCAGCAAAGAGCGAATCAGTATTGATGACCACGAAGGGATCCGTTTTCAGCCAAGCGCGAGCGTGCCCGATTGCCCCACCGGTCCCAAGAATGTCAGGCTCAAACGAGAACGCAAGTCGCTGATGTTCGGGATGGTGCGCAAGGTGTTCCTCCACCTGCCGGGCCAAATGGTGACCATTGACCACCACGCGGTGCACCGGATTCCCCTCTTCCGCCGGCCATTTCCCTTCCTCCAGCCGCCCCTCTCCCGCCAGCCGCCCCTCGCCCGCCAGCTCTTCGCTGCCGAGCAGACGGTGGATGTGAATATTCAGCAGCGGAATACCGTAGATGGGCAAGAGGGCCTTCGGAATGTCGAGCGTTAGGGGCCGCAGGCGAGTTCCGAATCCAGCAGCCAGCAGCAGGACGTCAATGTGCATGGCGGGGTTCACTTCTCGTAAAGGTATTCACTGCTCATAGGGGCACTCCCTTCGCGCAGAGGCAGCTACTGCTCATAAAGCAAGAACGGCCGCACGCGTTCCTTGAATGCGGCCACTCCGCTCTCCCAGTCTTGCGCAATCTCGCGCGGCTGCATCCCGGCCTGAAGGCCCAATCGCACCTGATCCGTCCCGTAGATCAGATCTATGGGCATGCGCTCCTTTTCATACTCGTATGGCGGTTCGCGCCAATCAAGCGCCTTGGGATGAACTCGCTTCACAGCCCAAAGGATAGCCATGCTGGCCATCACTGGCCGGAAACGATTGCGATCGATGACGTGGAGCTGAAAACCTCGGACCAGTTCTCTTGCATATTTCTGGAAGGTGGGTTGATAGGTGACCTCCCGCAGTAGAGCGCCGGCCAGCGCTGGTTGTTCGGAAGCAGCACTTGTTCGACCCAATACCGATGCTTCAGGAGTTGAGTCTGTGCCTGACGCTAGGCTTCCTGCCAGCGCTGACCTCTCTTCCCGCAACAGCCTCTCTTCTAGCAGACCTTCTGCCTGCAGCGCATCAAGCACAGCAGGAGGATCCAAGTAGGGCGCCCCGAAGAACTCGAAGGGCCGCGTAGTGCCACGGCCCTCGGACAGATTGGTGCCTTCTAGCACAACCTGGCCTGCGTATACGAGGGCTGTTTCGGGCGTCGGCATGTTTGGGGAGGGCATCGTCCACGGAAGACCCGTCTGGTTGTAGTAAAGGGACCGGCGCCAGCCTTCCATCGACATGACACGAATCCATCCTGTCTGTGTAGGCGGAAGCTGCATGCGCCATGCTCCGTATAAGCAGAGCTCGCCGATAGTGAGACCATGGCGCAGTGGAACGTCGATCATCCCAACAAACGAGTGAAATGCATCGTCCAACACCGGGCCCTCAACAACGCCCCCTATGGGATTGGGGCGATCGAGAATGAACACCGGAACTCCACGTCCCGCGGCGGCGCGGATCATGAAGATGGCCGTTGTGAGAAAAGTGTAGACCCGTGTGCCAATGTCGGGCAGATCTATAATAACAGCATCGATACCGTCTAGATCCGCGGAGTGGACTTCTCTTCGATCCCCGTACAAGCTAATAATCGGAATGCCCAGCCGCGGGTGGCTCGAGTCGACAGATTCGACCATATTGTCCTGCTTCTCAGAGGCAAATCCATGCTGGGGTGAGAAGATGCGCTCTAGGCGAATTCCCGGCACCTGAAGTAGGGCATCCACGCTAGGGAGCCACGAAGAGGATACGGTCGTCGCATTGCACAGTACGGCAACCCGGCCACCGCCCGGCAAGGAGATGCCGTCGCGCACGAGACGATCCAAACCTGTCAGGACCCTCGCCAAACCATTACCCCCGTGAGTGAATCACCTCGTATCAAAGACACACCCTCCACGGATGAGCGACCTTCTGATCGCGGGGACGCCCGGACCGCGCCGATTCCCAAACCAAGGAGCAGCCAGGAACTCAGCCCACGCGAAGAGGTCCACTCTAGGACGCCGCCGGAAGAAGCTCAAACCTTTCCCGCATCTAGGATATCCGCTCTCCCAAAGCAGGGCGTCCCCGCCCAGCCCAAGCCTCTGGTCCAAGTGCGCCTGGCCGTCCTGTCATCTCATCAGCGACAGCTCCGGTGTCGAGCTCGCGACAGCCGCCGTCCTGGAAACGGTCTTGCCGCCAATCCAACCGCCCTAGCACGTCCATCCCTCGTTCGAGATCCTGTGGCTCGCCCCGGTGTCCACGTCGCGTTTCTCCAGATAGGCTGTGGACTCGCCATGCATCCAGCTTACAACATAGCGCCAACGTGTTCTTCCAGGTGGGTTCGCGCAACTCCTGTCTCACGTTATGGGGTATGGTATATTGCGGGTATGTGGGAAGTCTACGAACACCGCCCCATAGTTCGACGCCTTTCTCGACTTCCCGTCGAAGTGCTGAAACGCTACGAGAAAGGGAAGGACATTGTGCGGGTATCAGGCCCAGTCGGTATCAGGCAGATCAAGGGCTTCCATGACGAGGCGCGTCGAGGTGAAGAGACATGGCACGAACTCCACTTCAGGCGATCGTGATTCCTTTTAGGAAACGCCGCGGCGGCGGACATGAATTCGCTGTCTTCCACAGGGCTGATGGCTCCATGTGGCAGTTCGTATCGGGCGGTGCCGAGGCCGATGAGTCAGCACGCGATGCGGCCATGCGGGAAGCTCAAGAGGAAGCGCGCATTCCATCCACCTGTCATTGGATCGAGTTGGATTCGCGGGCATCCGTTCCACGCACGGCCTTCCCGACGGCGGCACACTGGCCGCACGACCTCTTTGTGGTGCCCGAGTATTCATTCGCGGTTGATGTGACAGGATTAGAACTGCTGTTGTCTCACGAACACGACGAAGTGAGATGGTTGTCGTTCGAGGAAGCGACGCGGTTACTGACATGGGAAAGCAACAGGATCGCATTGTGGGAACTCCAGCAGCGACTCAAGTGATCCTCGCGGGGCATGAGCCGATGCCATTCCCGACGGACTCAATATAGGGGGAATGCTTCAGGAGACCGGGGGCGAGCATCAAGAGATCAGGGCGAAGTAAGACCGTCCAGAAACCGTAATGGCGGATCTTCATCACGCCGCTGGGCAACACATCCTGCAGAAAACGACGGGTGAACTCCATGGCGTCCATCGATATCGTCCGCCACCGATTGCTGCCGGATTTGCGATACCGGAAGGTGACCTGATCATTGTCGAAGTCGACGATGCGACTATTGGCGCTGGCGACGCGGAACACGTACGACGCCAGATACTTCAACCCTGTCACGGCCCGTCCCAGGTCAGTTCGTAGGTTACACACAACGTGCGCACACCACTGGACACAAGAATCTGCGGCTGCGAGTATCCCTCTTGGCTCGAGAACTTGCCTATGCTATGTTGCTTCGTTCTGCAAACAGCTCTATCGATGCAAACAAGCGCCCGCCCGCTTCTCCCACATGGGCGGCATAGGAGACAGAGGATGCGACGCCATGCTATTTGGGTTCTTATTCTGGTGGCCGTACTCGCCTTTCCTGGCCTGGAGGTCGCTAACGCCGCGGTGAGACTAGGTCTCATCCTGGCCGCCCACGGATCTCCGGCACCTCAATGGAATGCGCCTGTCCTAGCTCTCGAAGGGGAAGTCCAAGCGCTGCTCAGCGAAGCCGGACCCAGCCCATTCATTTCGACGCGTGTGGCCATGATGGAGTTCGCCGAACCGAGCATCGCGTCTGTCATCGAGGATATGGAACGCGAGGAGGTTGAAAGAGCCTTGGTGCTTCCTCTATTCATCGCCCCTTCGGGACACTCCGTCTATGACTTGCCGGCAATCCTGGGTCTGTACAGCGATCGCGAGATGCGTGGCCAACTTCAAGAGGAGGGGATCACCGTTGCGTCGACAAGCATCCACCTCGCTATGGGCCCAACGCTCAACTACGGCTCGCTTCTTAGGGATGTCCTGCTCGAAAGAACGCGGGAACTGTCAACGGAACCCCAATCCGAGGGCATTGTGCTCCTGGCGCACGGTGATCACCGCTTCGCACCCATTTGGGAATCAACTTGCCAAGAGATCGGTAGCTTCATCTGTGCCCATACCGGGATCACGGAATTCGATTTCGCTTTTGTGGAGGTGGGCCAGTCTTTCATACCGGAGGGGGTCGCAGCCATTCTTGGTGTGACGGAGCGCTGTGAAAGGACACTCGTCCTCGGGCTCTACCTCTCCATGGGTGTTGAGAGTATGGCAAAAAGCAGCGAGCTTTCTGTCGGACGTATGAGCTTCCGAGCCGCAGAGACTCTGCAAGATCACGACATCGTATTTGCCGCGCGAGGTCTACTTCCCAGCCGGCAAGTTGCGAGATGGATTGCCGCGCGAGCTATTGAATGGGCCAATGAGCGATCGCTCCATCCGGGTCTTCCCCCAGAAGCACCGGCAGATCGATGATCAGCAGGACCAGGATGAGGATGACGGAAAGCAGTCGCATCCAGCGATATGAACCTGGACATGGAGTGAGAACAGTGGACCCAAAGAAACGACCACTTCCACCGACCTACTTCCTCGTGGCTATCATCGTGATGATCGCGGCCCACTTGCTTTTCCCGCTAGTGACCCTGATCAGTACTCCCTGGAGGTATCTGGGGGCACTACCACTCCTTATGGGGGTCGTCTTGAATCTGTGCACCGACCGGCTTTTCAAAAAGTACGGAACAGAGGTCAAGCCTTTCCGGGATTCAAGTGCACTCATCTTGGAGGGATCATTCCGGTTCAGCCGGAATCCAATGTATGTCGGGGCGCTGATGATTCTCATCGGCATTTGCCTGCTGCTTGGCTCGGCAACCCCATTCGCGGTCGTTCCTATAATATTTTGGCTGGCAACGGTCCACTTCATTGTCCCGGAAGAGGGAGATCTGGAGCGTCAGTTTGGCGATAACTATCTTGAGTACAAGCGAAGGGTTCGGCGGTGGCTGTAGCGAGGCGACTGCCGGATTCATTTGGATTGCTGGCCACCTGCCTTACGGATATGCTAAGGGCCCGCAGACGAGGAACGTTTCGGATCAGATCTTCTTCACGCCGACCCACATGCTACAGCCTCCATCCAGTTTGACTTCTGCGGACTGGTCCGCGTCGCTCGCCCGTTTGAGCACCAGCGTTTCGGCAAGGGTTTCTGCCCGGACGTACTCCGCAAACTCGTCAAAGACCCGCCTAGGCTCCGGTAGATCTCCCTGGGCCTCCCGCCGATCCCGCGATTCCCCTTCGCCGGAAGTCATTCCGGTGTTCTCGCTACTTTCGGGCCCTATCGGCTGACACCATAGCGAGATCCTGTCCTCTACCTGATAACCGGCTTTCTTGCGGAGGTCCTGGACCTTGCGCACGATTTCGCGCGCCCATCCTTCCAGGCGCAGCTCCTCTGTGAGCTTCGTGTCGAGAACGACCATTGTGTAGTGGTCATGCGAAAACGTCATGCCTTCGCGAGGCGCGTAGAGGATTTCGTACTCCTCTGGATCGAGCAGGTAACCATCCACACGAAGGCGTCCCTCAGAGTCGACCTCAGGCTCTGCGCCTTGTACTTTTACGCTGAGCTCCTTGAGGGCCTTACCATACTTCTTGCCAAGGATCGGGAAGTTGAGCTTGACCTTCCTCGTCCCAAACGCGGACGCATCCGACTCGGATAGATCCACCTCCTTGACATTCAGCTCCTCGCGGATTTCCTTCAACAGCTCGCCGGCCATTGCAGAATCTAGCCTATTAAACTGAAGCTCGCCCTCCATGGGCACAAGCCAGATCTTGCTCAACGGCTGACGAATTCGTACCTTTGCTTTCTCTCGCGCCGCCCGCCCCAAGCTGACGGACCGCAGAACAAAATCCATCGCCTCGTTCAATTGTTCATCCACAAGCTCCGGCTGCTCCTCTGGGTACGGTGTTAGGTGGACGCTTTTTGGAGTAACTGCGCCATCCACTCCGAGC
>JAGMDA010000514.1 GCA_023128935.1 Candidatus Eiseniibacteriota bacterium
AGCGGAATACATCGCCAGTCAGCAAGTATGACTTGACGCGGCAGTAGGCGCAGGTAAAGAGACGATCAGTCTCGTCCAGAATGGCCGGGGCGCCGCACTGAGGGCATTGATGCTCGATCTGGAAGCCCGCACGCATGGCTGCCTATTGTCTCCCCCCCCCAGCCTTTTCCCTGCCTCCGCAGCGCCTCACGCGCTCAACCCCGGGCCATGGGTTCCGGACCAGGGCGCTATGTCAGCTTTTCCCCACACTGGTTGCAGAACATCGATCCCGGAAGGTTCTCCTGGCCGCACTTGGGGCAGAGACTGGGCTCTGGCTTCTCTTCGGCCGGGTGGCCGCAACGGGAACAGAACTTCGCGTTAGGCGCGAGGTTCTTTCCGCAGTTGGCACAGGATCCGAAGATGAGGATCTGGTGTCCGCACTTCGAGCAGAAACGGGCATCATCGGCTATCGGTTGGCTGCATTCAGGGCACTTGGCCGTCGACTGGACTTCAGGGGTCTTGGGCTGGCCGACCTGTTGCTCGGCGCCCCGGGCATCGGCGAGGTATTGGGAGAACATGGCCGGCATCATCATGCCCACACCCATGCCCATGGCTGTCCCGGCGCCCCCCTGCGCGCTGGCCGCCTTTTCCATGGCCATGGCGGCCTTCATCTGCATGAGCCGATTCATGTCCTTGATCACACCCATGCGGCTGCGATCGTCAATCGCCTTCTGCACCTCTGGTGGCGGGGTAAGGGAATTGATATATAGCTGTGCGAGCCCCAGCCCGAATTGGCTGAAGTCCTGCTGGAGGCGTGCGAGCAACCCCTCGGATAGTTCATCATACTTCGCAGGCAGGTTGAGGATTGAGTCGATCGTCTGTCCCATGTAGTCATTGAAACGCGAGACGATGACCCGATTGAGGTATTCGGATATCTCTCTGGTCGTGTAGCTGCCCTGAGTGCCCACCATCTTGTTGATAAAGAGGGCGGGCTGGATTACCTGGATGTTGAAGACACCGAAGGCCCGCAGCCGGACGAGTCCCAGCTCCGTGTCCCTAAAGGCCACCGGATCCCGCGTACCCCACTTGAGGTTCGTGAAGACCTTCATGTTCACGAAGTAGACTTCAGCCCGCAATGGGCTCTTGAATCCCCAGGGCAAACTGGCGATCTTGGTGAGGATGGGGATGTTGGCCGTCTTCAGAGTGTGGCGGCCGGGGCCAAAGGCCTCGATAGTCTTACCCTGATAGAAGAAGGCTGCTGCCTGGCTTTCCCTGACAGTGAGCTGGGCGCCATACTTGATATCAGCTGATCCGGTTTCCGGGATGCGGTGGACAAGCTCCTGGCCCGTGTCGTCGAACCACTCGAGCACCTCGAGAAAGACGGCCGTATCGGTTGCCATGTCATACTCCTCATGCGGCGAAGGCTGGTGAGGTCCCTCCGGAGAATCGCAACGAACGCAAGTTCCTTACCTGTCCATCGGCCGAAGAGGCTCCAATCTCCACCAGGATGGGCGATTCCCGTTGCTCCACTCATTCACGAAGCCACGCGAAGGCGGAAGGTCCCATAAGGCCGCAGGGACCCGGCACGGCGCGTACCCTGCAGCTTGGGGCCTCATGAAAAACATCAGTTTTTGTTGCAGGAACGTGCGCATAATTTCCCGTATCCTTGCGTGTGGAGCACGCTTGCGCGGTGATGCAGTTGCGTGCGGGGCAGGAATGCAGCGAACCGCGGGCGATTCTGATTCGGTGGAGCGGGACAAGCCTTGAAGCAGAGGGGAAGAGAACATGCTGCTTCTATCAGGTGGAGCGCATCCGGCCGGTGAGATCGGACGGGAACTGGGATGGAACATGGGCGGCACGCCTGGCGTCGTCATCATGTATCTGCTTGCAGTTGTTTCTCTTGCAATCTTCGCTCTCGGGCTGCGCAAGCGGATTCTGTTCTGGAAGATGGGCAAGCCAGTGGGCGAGGGGTTTGGCGACTGGGGCCGGCGGCTCTGGATCCTCGTGCGCGAGACCCTCTTCCAGGTCCAGACCCGGCGGCGTTTCCTGCCGGGGCTTTTCCATACGATGATCTTCTACAGCTTTCTCATGCTCTTTGTGGCCACGCTGTGCGTCATGGCGGATATGGACCTCAAGCATCTTGGGGTTCACATCTTCCACGGGCAGTTCTACCTGTGGATCTCGCTGTTGGCCGACCTGGCGGGCGGCACTCTCCTGATCGGGGTACTGATCGCGGCGGTGCGGCGCTATGTCCAGAAACCCGATTTCCTGCCACAGACCAAGCCCGTTGATACACTGGTGCTCGCGATCCTGGCCTTCCTAGTCCTCACGGGTTTTCTGGCCGAAGGAGCCCGCATCCAGTTCCACCCCAGTGGGGATCCCTGGAAGGCCTGGACGCCGATCGGTGCGGGGTTTGCTTACCTCCTGAAGGGCGTGAGTCCTACTACTGGCATGGGGCTCCACGCGGCCACCTGGTGGGTGCATGCGCTGGGGACCTTTGCGCTGATTGCCATGATCCCCTATACAAAGTTCCTTCACATACTGAGCATACCCACTAATCAGTTCCTCTCGAGGCTGGCACCGAAGGGCTCCCTGCAGCGGGTGGACATAGAACAGCTCTTTGACGCCTTGGGCGAGGGTGAGGATTTTGTCATCGGTGTCGGGGAAGGGCAGCATTTGACCTGGAAGCAGAGATTCGATCTCTCTGCCTGTATCGACTGCGGGCGCTGTGACGACGCCTGCCCGGCACGGGCAGCACAGCAACCGCTGAGCCCACGTAGCCTGGTGGAAGATCTGCGCGGGCTGCTGGAGAAGGCCGCGGCCTCATCGAAGCCACAGGGGGGCAATGGAGGTTCTGGTGAGGGGGGTTCCGGAGATGACGCTTCCCCCGCCGGTGGACCGATTATGAGCGCTGTGGGTACGGTGTTTGAGGATACGAACTTCATTTGGCACTGCCGCTCTTGTCACGCCTGCCAGAGCATCTGTCCGGCCGGGATCGGGCATGTGGATCTCTTGATCGAGTTGCGGCGGGCGAGGGTTCTGATGGAGGGCGATCTGCCAACGGATGCCG
>JAGMDA010000515.1 GCA_023128935.1 Candidatus Eiseniibacteriota bacterium
ACATCGACTTCGCCTTTCCCGGATCTTCCCGGAAGGTGATCGACGGCGCCCCATTCGACATCGACGCAGGGCAGACCATCGCCCTGGTGGGGAAGCCCAAGATCCTGATCCTGGACGACTGCACCTCAGCGCTTGACTCACAGACCGAAACCGCCCTGTGGGACCGACTGCATGTGGTGATGCCAGGGATGACAGCGATCCTGATCACCCACCGGCCGGACACGCTGCAACAGGCCGACAGGATCTTCGTCCTGCAAAGAGGGACAGATCGTCGAGCAGGGACGGCACAGCGAGTTGGTGGAGCGTGGAGGCGAATACGCCCGGGTCTACCGGCGGCTCGAACTCGAGGAGGCGGTGGGGGCCGGATAGTGAGGCCGTCGCGTCTGTCGACCGCATACCGTTCTTACTCGTCAATCCCTAATCATGCGCTGCTTGCCATACTGATTCCGGTACACGCGCAAGTTCCCCACAGCGCCAATCTGCCACACGACATCCTTTGGTTCTTCCCGCGCAACCCAATTGTGGTGAAACTCGGCCATCCCGAGGGGCACCCCCCGTAGCACTAGCACATGCCGGTCCTTCGCTAGGAAGGTGTTGTGATGGATACTGATCCGCTCGCCGGCGAAGTCGGCATATCCATCATGGTGGCGCAGGATCTCCTCTTCAGACAACGCACAGTGATAGAGGCGGACCTCATCTAGCGTACCCTTGAAACTGGAGGCGCTCAGCCCCGCGTCGAGGCCAATGGTGAAGCTTGTATCGGCCGGCGTCATCCCAATGCAATCGCAGCATCCTGCCGCCAGTCCGTTCACGTAGAGCTCGAGCTTCCTTCCGTTGTGCACGAAAGCAACGAAGGTCCACTCGCCAGATTTGATGTTCCGTTTCGAGACAATCCACTTTCGTACGCCCTTGGCGTCATACATGACGGCCGCTACCTCGCTGCCGACAAGTCGCAGCTCGTACCCCGCCCCCGGTCTCCTGTGTTGGATTCGGCTAGCAATCGAACGCGTCCCGCTTGTGTCTTGCGGCCGCACCCAGGCCATCAAGGTCATCCCGCCAATCGGGTTGAGTGTCCAGTGGTCTCCGCACGCTATATAGTCATCCGCCCCGTCGAATCGCAGCCCCCCACCTCGCCTACCCTCAACCCAACAGGTCCCCCGGTCGAAGTGCTTCAACTCGCCGTGGTTGTCCGTGAGAGGGGCATCATCATGCGCCGTGCCCCCCGCACCCTCCTCGAACAGCCAAGCCCCCATACGAATGCGTTTCTCGAAATCCCGCGCTCCGTGCATGTCAAAGAGATGACTCACCGAATGCTCGCCCTGGATGTTGTAGCGCGCTTCATAGCCGGTTCCGACACGTCCCGTCCCGGCAACCGAATGCCGGCACCAGTCGAACCGATTCGCCTCGATTAGACACCAGCAACGGTCAAGACACACACCATACCCGAGGTCATATCGCTGGCAATGATGCATGTTGTTGTGATGAAGGTGTGTTCCGTCGGCCCCTTTCTCAAGACTGATCGCCGCTCGACTCCAGGCAGAGATCTCACAGTTATCTAGCTCGAAGGGATAGACTGAAAGAATGCCAGTCGAATTAGGAAGCAGGCGCTCGCCCTTGCGCTCGTTCCGATCTGGTCCCCTCAGACGCAATCCTGAAACGCGCACGCTCTCACCACCAATGTACAACAGTGGATCGGTGTCGAACTCCCTCGAATACAGCAGCCCGCCCGGTAACCCGTCCTGTCCCCGCCCGCTCGCCAGCGTCACGCCCGCGGGGATCTCAATCATCTGCAAGCCGGTCAGCTGGATCTCGGCCGTATCGTCAACGTAGACGACCTCGCCCGCCCGGGCTTGCGCCAGTGCCCCCAGCAGCCCATCGCGATCGGTGACCTTATAGTCTCCTCCGCTCAGGATCCTCGAGTACCCTTCACCACCACCAATCGGCTCTCCCGTCGGGTTCGCCTCTGCACCAAAGGTCTCCTCCGCAGGATCCGCCTGGGTCGAGGAAGCTACCTCCACTGGACTCACTTCCATGGCCCCAGTCGATTGCGCGTCAATGGCAAGCCCGAGAAATATACACCCCCATGCCGCCATCACGCCAAGCACCGCCCGCAAGATACCGTTCCAGCGCATCACTCCAAACAGTCTCCCCGAACTCTGAACGTCGCAACCGATCCCTCAACACGCAAGGATCCTATCACGTTGGGGTACCCCGAACAAATCCATGAAGAGGCGCAGGGAACACAGGCGTTCCTGAGAACAATACCTACGCGCTTTGGGGCTCGGCACGCTTCGGGCGAAACAGCCCCGTGATGTCCTCAAGGATCAGGTAAAGCGAGGGTATCAGCAGCAGCGTGATCCCGGTGGCAAACATCACCCCAAAGCCGAGACTGAGAGCCATCGGCACAAGGAAGCGCGCCTGGATGGACGTCTCCAGGATCATGGGCATCAGCCCCAAGAAGGTGGTCAGCGAGGTCATGAGGATCGGACGAAAACGTCGCTTGCCAGACTGCAGGACGGCATCGCGCAAGGGCATTCCCTCGGCGCGAGCGCGGTTGATGAAATCGATCATGACGAGTGAGTCATTGACCACGACACCAGAAAGGGCAACCATGCCAAACAAAGAGATCATACTGAAATTGTAGCCGAGCAGCAGGTGGCCGATCAACGCCCCCACAAGACCGAAGGGAATCGCGCTCATTACAATTAGGGGCTGGAGAAAGCTCCTAAACGGGATGGCGAGCACTGCATAGATCAGGAACAATCCGAATAGCAATGCCCCCGTGATACTGCTGAGACTCTCCCGTTGATCACGGCTGCTTCCCTCCAAGTGATAAGTGAGGCCAGGGTAATCGGCCATCAATTCCCTCAGTACTCCACCTTCCACTTCCGCAAGTATCTCGGTGGAGTTGGCAAGCCGTTTGTTCACGCGGGCGGTTACACTGACCACACGCCGGCGATCGCTGCGGCTGATCGAACTGAATCCCCGCCCCTCCTCAACGTAGGCCGCCTGGATGAAAGGCACCTCTGCGCCCCGCGGCGTACGCATACGCATGCGGTCGATCGTCGCCAAAGTTCTGCGGTCTGCCTCCGGGTAGCGCACCATGACCTTGACCTCGTTCTGCCCACGCTGGATGCGCATCGCCTCGGCGCCATAGAAGGCTGAGCGGACCTGAACCGCAAGATCCCGCTCGGTAATCCCGAGACTGGAGGCTTCGGGCCGGAGGCGGAGTCTCAGTTCACGCTTGCCTTCACTGTGACTATCGCAGACTTCCCGGGTACCCGCATAAGACGAGAGCACCGCCTTTAGTCGATCCACAGCAGCCAGCAACATGTCGTAGTTGGCATGCGATAGCTCGATTTCAATGTCCGCGCCCCCGCGAATCAGATCAGACTTGAAAGCGAGCCGATCTGCGCCAGGGATCTCTCCCACCCTTCTGCTCCACTCCGCGGCAAATTCACTTGTGCTCACACTACGCAGATCCGGATCGTTCAGGAGAAAACGAACCTGAGCCAGGTTCGAACCAAATGTTGTTGTGGCGCCTGTTGGCCCCCCGCCGGAGAGTTGCTGCCCCAGCAGAATGAATCTGTGCCTTAGGTTGCTGTATCCATCCTCGCACTCGTTGTCGTACTCGCGGATGAGATCTTCGCCAATCTGTTGGATCCGCAGAGCCTGGGACCGTGTCTCCTGAAACGGCGTACCAGGCGACATCGCGAGCGATACAATAAGCTCGTCAGCCTCAACCTCCGGGAAGAAGACAAACTTGATCAAGCCTCCACGAAAGACCCCCAGTGCTGTCAACAGGACGGCAACAGAGATCGCCAGCGTTGTGTAGCGATTCCGCGCGGCCCAATCCAATGCGCGGGAATAGGATCGTTCGGCGGGTTTGCGGACCAGGTCATCGAATCGGCGCCGGCGGGCCTCAATGCGCTCCCAGATCCGTGCGCGACTCCTGACGAGGCCGCCCGAGAGATGAGCTGGCAGGATGAAGAAGGTCTCGATCAGAGAGATCGCCAGCACTGTGATAACGATACGTGGGATGACGCCCAGGATCTTGCCAATGAAACCACCCACAAATAGCAACGCACTAAAGGCACATACTGTGGTGATCCCTGCGAAGATTACGGCCGTTGAGACCTCCCGAGCACCATCCACTGCCGCACGCAGCATCGGTTTGCCGCGCCCATAATGCACGAAGATGTTCTCTCCCACTACGATCGCATCATCTACCACGACACCAAGGATCGTAATGAACGCGAAGAGCGACATCATGTTGATCGAGACATTCAACGAGGGCAGGATCAACAGTGCGCCCACAAACGAGATCACAACCCCCATCGCCACCCAAATGGCAAGACGGATCTCTAGGAATAGCGCGAGCGTGAGTAGAACAAGCATGAAACCGATAGCGCCGTTGTTCATTAACAGATTCATCCGCTGCACAAGGATCTTGGCGCTGTCGCTGTAGACCGCCAAACGAAGGCTGGGTGGCAGTTGCTCGTTTTGTTTGGCGACGTACTCATGAACGGTCTTGGCAATATCCTTCGGGCGCTGATCTCCAACACGGAATACACGGACCATCATGGCTTGTCTTCCGTCGAAGAGCGATTCCTGGTCCATCTCCGCGAAACCGTCGCGCACCTCGCCGATGTCTCGCAGCAGCACTCTGCGGCCATCCGGGAGCGTGAAAACAGTCACGGAGTCGAATTCGGCGCCCGTGTGACGCTTTTCCGTGGTGCGAATGAGCACCTCGCCACCCTCGGCCTTGATTGAGCCGCCAGCCAGATCCAGCGAAGCGCTTCGGATAATGCAGGCAACACGATCGAGGGTTAGGTTGTATTTCCGCAGGTTGTACTCGGGGATTTCAATAGAGATCTCATAGGGTCGTGCGGCTGCAAGGCACACTTGCGTGATGTTCGGCATGGCCTGAAGATCATCCCGCACCCGCTCGGCCTGCTCGCGCAGTGCTCGCTCGGACGCTTCTCCGTACACGAGCAGGCTGATGACCTCTCGGCGATTCGTGAGTTTGTTGACAACCGGTTTCTCCGCCTCTTCCGGGAATGTGAGAATGCGATCAACTTCCGCTTTGACATCTTGAACAACCCGATCGGCATCCCCACCCTCCATCACCTCGAGCGCGACGGTCCCGGTGTTCTCAACCGCCGTGGAGCGCACCCGCTTGATATCTTCGATCCCGCTGACCGCGAGCTCGATGGGCCGGAGAATCGCATCTTCCACCTCGGTGGGGGTGGCACCCGGGTAAACCACACTGACACGTATGATGTCGAGTTCCGCTTCGGGAAACACCTCCTGCTTGATCGTCGGCCCAATGAGCAACCCCCCGACGATAAAGATGAGCATCAGAATATTGGCGGCCACATGATTGCCTGCCATGTAGGCAATCGGCCCCTTCATCGATGCATCGTTGGCCTTTGCTATGTTGGGCTTCACAGGGGAATGCTCCAGCTTTTTGTCGCAGTAGTCCTCAAAGGCCTACTCTCCGCCTCGCCCCACTGCGATGGTGGGACCCATGTCTGCTGCGCACAGCCGCCTGCTCTCGTGGGTCCGCCTAGCGCAGCCGCCTGCTCCCGTGGGCTCTCTAGCGCAGCCGCGTGCTGTCTCTGGCAACTGGGCGCAGGCGCGTGCCCGACGCCGCTCCAGCCAATGGGGTCAACACAATTCGGTCCCCGGACTCAAGCCCCATGGCCACCAACGCCTCTGTGGGGGTCTGGCGGTGCAACGTCACCTTCCGGATTTCCAGTGTGCCATCATCCGCTACGACCCAGACGGTGGAGTTTTCCCGCAGGGCAGCACGGGGGATCGGGATCGTATTCTCAAGTTCACGACCAATGATATTCACCGATACGAAGCTCCCCATGCTCAGTTCAGGCCCGCCGGGAACGCTGGGATCAAACGGGTTTATCACCCGTACCACCACCCGCGTAAGGCGGCCGATTTCATCCGCCACGCCGACAGAACGATCAATCTGCCCCATCCATGTATATGTGGCCTCACCTGTATCGAGTACAACCCTCACAGGAGAACCTGGCACCTCAATCCACGCCAGCTCAGCAACCGACAGCCCTATCTCGATCTCAGCCATATCCGTCCCATACAGGGTGGCCACTCTGGAAGAGGGGCCCACCAACTGGCCTGGCGCTATCGATTGAGAGCGCACCCTGCAGTTGAAGGGAGCGCGAAGTTCCGTTCGCTCTAGATTCAACTGAGTCATCTCTAGGGCAGCACGAGCAGAGATGAGATTCGCATCAGCTTGTCGAAGCTGGGGCTCATGCAAGACCAGTGGATCCGGCTCGGAGGGAGACTCACTTGAGACGCCCGTCAGGTGATCCCTGCTCGAGTTCATCAGCTCCCATTCGCGATGGGCGATGGCAGCATTGGCACGTGCGATTTCAATCTGAAGCTCAGCCTGTGCAACCTGTGCGCTCGCCTGCCGTACTGCCAGCAGATAGTCCGCTGGATCAATGCGAAGCAGTTTATCGCCTTCCTGGAACGTGCCGCCGGCAACCAGATTCGGGTGTGCCCAGGTGATCTTCCCGGCTACCTGCGGCATGAGGACGATCTCGTAGCGTGGCGTGACCGTCCCGTTTCCCTCCACAACGACCGTCCGCGCAGCTCGCTCCACTGTCACTACTTCAACCAGGGCGCCACTTGGTTGCTCCCAGTTCTGACGCGGTTTCTTTCTAGTTACGATAAGCCCGGTCATGATCAGCGCACCAGCCAGTATAATTAGTGCTGGGGTCATGTAACGAATCAACCTGCTATTCATCATGCTTTCCCCACGCAACACTGACTGCCGCCAGGGCAGCCCACATGCGGCCTTTCCTGGATCATGGCGATTTATCTTCCCGCGGTCGTGTGCTCACGGATTACCGCATCTGTCCACCCACCCCCGAGGGCTGTTACTAAACCAATGTGCGCGTCAACGAGACCGCGGTGGGCGGAAAGGCGGCCGCGACTGGCATTGAAATAAGTCGCTTGGGCAACCATAACGGGGAGGTAGTCCGACAGTCCCCGTAAATAGCGGTCTGTTGCCAAGCGCAGCGATGCCTCAGCAGCCCTTGCCTGCGTGGACAGTTGTACAATGTATTCCTTCTGCCTATTGGCGCGCACCAGGGCATCTTCAACCTCTTGAAATGCATTAAGGACCGCCTGCTTGTAGGACGCAGCTTGTTCCCGCCACGCCGCCTCCGCACGATCAGCATTGGCTTTGCGCCGCCCGCCCTCGAACACGGGCAGTATCAATTTGCCAACTGCATTCCAGACCATGCTGTTGGGATCGAGCGCGTCGGCGAGATCATCGTTCTCGCCGGTGACGGTCCCTGTGAGGCTGAAGCTGGGCAAGCGGGCTGCCACGGCCTCTGCCGCCCGCCGGTCAGCCGCCACGAATTTCCAGTAAGCTGCCCGGACGTCCGGCCGCCTTTGCACTAGTTCGCTGGGAAGTCCGGGAGGTACATCGTCAAAGCCCTCCGGCAGCATCGTTCCAGCGGCCACCAGATTGCACCGCGGATAGCGTCCGAGCAGGACCGCCAGGCCGTGCTCTGCGGTATAAAGATTGGACGCCGTGAGAGCCATCTGTGCCCGGGCGCCTGCGAGATTCGTCTCCGCCTGATAGACGTCCAAGGATGGAGCAACGCCGCGTCTGTAGCGGTGCAGGACGAGTTCGTATGAGTCGGTGTATGAGGCAATCGTGCGCTCTAACAGATCGCGCTGAAGCTTGAGTTCAACAATTATATAGTATGTGCGTGCCACTTGGGCTGCCAAGGTCAGGGTCAATGCCCGCAGGTTCTCACGGCCAGTGAACAGATCCGCGCTGGCCGCCGTCCTGCCGGCCGCCAGTCTGCCCCAGGCGTCCAGTTCGTAGGCGGCTGTGAGCCCGGCGCTGTACCGGGATGGAGACATGAGGGCAGAGAGGGATTCAGATGACAACGCCCCGCTGCTGAAAGGATCGGGCGCCGCGGACTCCGCATCGCCCACATCCCCGTTGTCCATCACACTTACATCGGCCCGAATCGTCGGGAACCAACTGGAGCGGGCAGCAGCCCGACTGGCTCGGAACTGGTCCAGTCGCGCCACGGCCTGCTCAAGTGTGAGGTTCTCAGTGAAAGCCTCTTCCATGAGCTGAGTCAGAGTGGTGTCGCCAAACGCCGGCCACCACGGTTGGTCCGAGAAGGGCTCCGTCGACTCGGTTTGGAGGTATTGCGGAGGTGACAGCACCGGCTCAGGCTGACGCACTCCCCGCCAGCCCGCGCAACCTGCCATCCAGATCGCTCCCCACACGGCAAACCCGAATCGCACAGCCCGCCCCGTCGGTTTTATCCGCGTTCTCTTCGCCATTGCCTTCTCAGCAGCATCCCAGGTTCATGGCGATTTTCTTGAAGCCAGCCAGGAGATGCTCGACCTCCGCATCGTCAAGACCCTCTGCTGCTTGCTCTTGCACCTCGAACATCGCGGCGCGCACAGGCGGCACCGCCGCGCGCCCCTTCTCGGTAAGGCGAATCACCTTCACCCGTCGATCCCGCGGATGGGGCGTCCGCTCCACGAATCCCTCCTGCTCCAGGGAATCCAGGTGACGCAGTACCGACGGATGGGCATGCTCGACCATTCGAGCGAGTTCAACGAGTGTGCTGGACCCTAGGCCCTCCAGAATCGAAAGCACAATTGCCTGCATCCCGCTCAACCCCATTTGGCGGGTACGCATCTCAAGGCGAGCCCGGAAGGCCTGCCCAATCCGGGCACACCAGTAGCCGAAGCTCATCTCCTTGGTATGCTCAGCCGCGGCCATAACATCTCCCCCATAACATCTCCCTTGGGTCCTCTGCCCCAATCCAGCGACATGAGTAGCAAGCTTCTCTGTAGCCGGCTACATATTACATCGGTACATAAGTGAAGTTCCATCATTTTCTATAGCCTCCAGCATTCAGCGCATGCGGCGGCCGGCTCCACTCCCATCCGAGACTGGATGCACTGACACTGCGGCAATCTCCTCTGCCCTACGCGATTGACTCGATGCAACAGGCGATCCTTTCCTACAACAGCTCGTGGCGCTATGCTTGGCGGGTCTTCTTCCGGGGACTCGCATGGGGGTCCGGGCCAAGCGGTGTACATCCCACATGCCTGTAAATGCCTCCCTGGGAAGCGGGAGCCGGGGGGGGATTAGAAGGAGCGCCTTAGAAGGAGGGCCTT
>JAGMDA010000516.1 GCA_023128935.1 Candidatus Eiseniibacteriota bacterium
ACGCCCGGAGCCATCCGGACTCCAGATCCATCGCGCCCGTCCCACAGGACGGTCATCTCATGGATCGCTTCCAGCGACACCGGCAGGTTGCGGATCAGACGGCCTGTCGCGTCATGGATCGCTACCCTCGGGGTTCCTGATTCTGCGTCATCCCAATGTAGCCGGAGCGACACCTCTCCGCGGAAGGGATTGGGTCCAGCTGACAGCGAGAGCAGGCTCCGATCCAATCCTGTAGGATCGAGCGGCCGCCACGGTTTGCCATCGGTGATCCCAGCCGGATTCGTCTCCGCATTGAACACATAGGAAGCGGAGCCGTAGCCCCCCAGGGCGGCCACAACCAGAATCACCTCGTCAGCTGGATTGGTGAGTCCCCCGACGCCCAGGGTTCCTGACTGCGTGTCGGGGTCGAGTTCCATGCGCAACACCTGGGTTGGTCCTCCATCATGAAGCGCCAGACCCCAGACGGCGTATTCCCTGTAGTCCGTACCATCAAACCCGAGCAGGATGGAGGTGATCTCGCCGAAGCCGGCGAATCGATAGTAGTCTGCAGCCCAGGGGTTCACGGTGCGCGTTTGATTGGGGACCGGATAGGTTGAGTAATAACCTGACACACTAAACGCGGGCAGTTCGTCACCCAAGTATCCGTAGCGCCCGTCGCCGATGGAAGTATCATCGAGGAAATTGGCTACCGTCCAGTCGGCAAAAACGTCGGCGAAGTCTTCGGTGTACCCAAAGTCGTCCAGCACGGCCTCGTAGCCGTAGATCGAGTTGGCCGGTTCGTGAACAAGTGCATAGACTGCGTCATGACCGCCGTAGCGCTCGTAGAAGTAGAGCGACCAGAGATAGACCTTGATATAGTCAGACCAATTTCCCTCCCAGACTATGAGCGAGTTATCGGGACTCGTGTTAAAGGATGAGATAACGTCGGGCCGGCCATAGAGCCACATGGCGAATTCGGCCATGCCTTCATCCACCCAGGTATCCTCATTCTCGTCATACTTCCAGTGGATCATGTGCTCGAATTCGTGCGCGACGACAGATAGCATGTAATCCCCGCTCGGGCTCTGCCCATTGCACGGGTTCAGATATAGTACTTCACACTCATTACTGTGATATTCTGGGTAGGTACCCTCCGGGTACTGGTCGAAGAAGAAGAAGAAACCGTCGGCTGGGATTCCGAAATCAAACCACATAATATAGATGCGCGGGTCGTTGTCCAACTCATCGGGGGGATCGCCAAAATAGAGCGAGTCGACCTCATAAATGCCATTGTCGGGATGGATGCCGATGGTTGTGTTTTCCCAACGCTCGAGGATGATGTCGACGTCCGCCTGCAATATGCTGATTCCCCACTGTTCATCCTGGACAACCACGTAGCCCCGGTCGGTCTTGCCGCGCACGGTGCACATATGCTGCTCGAAATGGGGCATGCCCTCGTGAATGAAAAGCCACCAGAGCCAGGAATCGCCAATCTGCGGGTTCGGGGGTGGTGCTGTGAGGGCACCCGGGATATCGGCTGACACAGCGGGTCCGAGTTCCCCGGGCGGGGGGATGGGGACCTCACGCACAAAGGTTGGACCCGGGTCTGCACTAGTCGTAGACGCTTGGAGCGGCAGAATGGCGCCCAAGGCCATGAGCAAAAGCGCGGACAGGCCGGCGGCCGGCCCTGCCATGCGCATAACTCTCCTGGGGCTAACTTCTTTTGTCCGCAGCATTTCGATGATCCTCCTCCTGTTGTCCCTCTCACGCTTGGCGGACCGGAGCAATGGCCCGTTACTATAAGATGATAAGGCATCCGCTATTGCAGCGTCAATGGATCCCGACGGCGGCCTACATGCCTACAAATAGCGGCCGCACCCTTCGCACGATAACTTCGACGCCATTGTTGTCGCATCCGCGGCTTGAAGACGTTGAGGCCTACCGGACCCGTATGACGGACAACTCGGCAGTAACACCTGCCGTAAACCTGGGCGGAATTTCACATGCTGACAAGTTCACGCGCCGGAGATCGCCGATCTTCTGCTGGTCACGCACTAGCATCTGATGCATCATGCGGAACTGTAGGGGGGGGCTGAAGATCGACAGGACTATCGCGAAGGGAGAAATCCGTGCGTACGACTGCAATGCTCTTGGCCCTGCTGCTGGCCGCTGCGGCGAGCAGCAAGGCCGAAACGCTGGTCGTCAGGCCCGATGGTACTGGTGATTACACGACGATTTGGGCCGCCGTGTATGCGGCCGACTCGAGCGATGTCATCGAGCTGACCGATGGTACCTTCACGGGTAACGGCAACTACAACATCTGGATCTATGACAAGGAGATCACCATCCGCTCGCAGAGCGGCAGCGCGGAGGCCTGCATCATCAATCCCAGTGGCGGGGTAGGTGAAATGAAGCGGGCCATGTCGTTCGATGGAAGCGGACCGCTGTGCGTGATCCAGGACATCACCTTCACCGGGGGTGCCGCGCTCGCGGGTGGGGCCAGCGACTACGGCGGTGCCATGAAGATGCAGAGCGCCGCCAGTCCAACGATCACGGGTTGCATCTTCACCGGCAACCAGGCCGGCCGCGGAGGGGCCATCTTTGGGCTCAACGGTTCCGAGCCGCATATTGCCAACTGCATCTTTGCCGAGAATTACGCCGTCAACTACGGCGGCGCGCTGTGCTTCAGCAGCGGCTCGCAGATGATCGAGGATTGCACCTTCTACGGCAATGTATCCTATGACTATGGCGGGGCCATTGTATGCTGGAACGGCTCCACGCTGACGATCGACGGATGCACGATCCATGGCGGCAGCGCACCAGATGGCGGCTCGGCCATCTGGTGCCGCTCAGACGGATCCCCGACCGTCACCAACACGATCATCGCCAGCGGCATGGCCGGTGGGGCAGTGGCCTGCGATGACCCCCAGGCAGCTAGCCCCACCTTCAGCTGCTGCAACATCTACGGCAACATCGGAGGCGACTGGGCTGGCTGCATCGAGGGAATGGATGCCAGTGATGGGAACATCTCGGCCGATCCCCTGTTCTGCGATGCGATGGGGGCTGACTTCACCTTGCGTGAGGACTCGCCGTGCGTGGGCGGCACAGAACCCAATCCCGAATGTGACCTGATTGGCTCCCAGGTAGTGGGATGCAGCAGTGCGGCCACCCATGTCTGCTGCGTGCAGCTGGAATGCCAGCTTACCGCAACCAGCGCCGAGTGCATTGTGCTGGGCGGCGTCTATCATCCCGAGTGGGACACCTGCACACCGAATCCGTGCGCGACGCCGATCATCGAAACCAGCTGGGGCAGCCTGAAGGCGCTCTATCGCTAGCGGGCATTTGAAGGCGGCGCGCCAGTCCAACTCAGCGCAGTTGCACGGCTTTGACGATCCGGGTGCCAAGACCGGCCTGAAGGCGGATGAAATAGATGCCCTGGCCGGCGGCGTTGCCCAGATTGTCTCGGCCGTTCCAGAGAAGCCCATGTTCTCCAGCAGTTGCCAGCCCCTGCTCGAGCGTGATCAACCGGCGGCCGGTCGGATCGAAGACGGCTAGGTCGACAGGAGTGGACTCATCCAGCCGATACTGGATCAACGTCTCCCGGCTGAAGGGGTTCGGGTGGTTGGACAGACTCACGCTGAGCGGCGGCCACACGCCGCCATCCGGAATCCCGCTTCCGCCAGAGGAAACTTGCGGCTGGACGGCAATCACATTCGTGTTACTACCCGGTATGGTGAAGGAGCCCTCCAGCTCATCGATGGTCAGATCCAGTACAAAGACGAAATCGGTGGTTCCCGTATCTCCACCGGGGATGAAGGCCCGTTGCGAGGCATCGAGGATGTCAACATCGCGCGGGTCGGAATTCGTGCCCAGGGAGATCTGGGTGACATCCCAGGTGCCGGTGGCGATGACGTAGGCATCGTGGCTGTCCTCGCAGGCGACGACCAGCTTCGAACCATCCAGGGTAACATCGATTCCCCAGGGGTCGTCTCCCACGCCAACAGCATGGACCTGGGTCATGGTTTCGCGGTCTATGATCCTCACCTGATCGGTGCCCCGGTCAGTGGCATAGATGTACGCCCCGTCGGGGGAGATCACGAGCTGCCAGAGGCTGTTGCCAATCGAAGTGGAATCGAGGGCGACCGAGCCGTCGGCGCTGATCTCGTACAAGAGGCCCCCGTACCACTCGACGGCATAGATCAGCCCACTGACCGGATCCAGCGCCATATTTCCTGGTTGGCTCCCTAGCTGAAGGACCCCGGTCACGGTGTAGGTTGCGGTGCTGATCTGGCTGATCGTCTTGTCGTTGCGGCTGCTGACCAGCGCGTGGTTGCCGTCGTTGCAGAAAGCGGCCGAGATCACGTAGTCGGCCACGGGGATATGGTGGCTGACAGTGTTGGTGGCTCTGTCGATAACGATCAGACCGTCGCCGCTGGCTCCTGGAATCCATATCTCGGTACCCGCGGGGTTCATCGTGGCGTCATAGCAGTAGTCGCCCTCGGGGAGCAGGTTGATGGGAGTGCCAGTGGCGCAGGTATCCAGGTTGAATGGGACGCAGGTTTCCGAATAGGAGCAGCCGACGTAGCCGTCGTTGATCCCCCCGGCTTCTGCTGAGACATCAGCAGCAAGAAAACCTGTCGCCAGAAACATGACTGCCAAGATCAAGATGGATGATTTCATGATCGATTCCTCCATCCCACTTTCTGCATGGTGTTCGTATTGTGACTGTACATGCTCGCTACAATGATACGCTTTTGCGAGGTCAATTGCGACCGAATGGTGTGGTGTTCGTGCTTCACGATGTGTATGGGTACCGGCACCGGGAGATTGGGACCATACTCCCGAGATATCGGTAAGAAGCCACGGTCAGGAGGATGCCTTTCATACACTCTTGTATGTTCCCAAGCATCCGGATATGGTCATTTTCATTATGGATGAGCACAAACCGCCAGTTTGGACAGAAGACATCGAGTTCACATTTCATCTCCTCAACATGCTGATCTCTGGATATCAGGGGCACTATACTTGGAGAAATGTCCTCGGACAGCTCGGGTTCGATGTGACGGAAATGCATCCTCTGGAGGATCTCCAGGAGGTGATCGATGTGCTCAAGGAGCACCGGCAGGAGCTTCCGAGGGGAAATCCTTTGTTCCGGAAAGGCCAGGCTCTCTCGCCCGATGCCGAGGTTGTGGTGGGATTCATGGACCTGCTCAAGAAGGGACTCCAGAGCGTGGTGAACGCTCTCACGAGGAGTCTCGAGCTCCTGGAACAGGGGCCGCACATCAACGCTGCCCGGTACACGGTCGCCTGTATTGCGCGCCATGCTTACGTCCACGAGCATTATGTCCATGGCCTGGTACGCTACGGCGAGGTTTTCGGGCTGGAGGAGGTTGCCGACCGCTGGCGCCAGCATACGCTTACTTGCGCCGAGGAGACAAACATGGCCAATGCCTTCTTCGCCAGGATGATGGAGAATCCCGAGCTCGACGGCGACTTCCGTCTCAAACTCATCGAGCGCGCCAAGATGTTGCCTGTGGTTTTTTCTAGACACCTCGACGACCTGAACTCCGTAGACAGCCATCTTGAAAGGATGATGGGACCCGAAGGGAACTGA
>JAGMDA010000517.1 GCA_023128935.1 Candidatus Eiseniibacteriota bacterium
GTGGGGCGGGGGGATGGGCGCGGCCGGTGATGCTGGTTGCTAAGCGGGATGTGGAGCGATGCCCAGGTGGGGGCCTGGTGGGTGGCTCCAGGATTGGGAAAAGTATGCTGTCAGCGCGCCTGTGCTTGAGTCGGTGGGCGCAATGGATACGGGGAATGGCCGGCAGCTTGCGCAGCACGTTGGCAGAGGAGATACGCGCTAGGTTGGGAGGGGGAGGAGGCGCGTTTGCCGCCTGCTTTTTCCTGGGCAGAAGGGCGGTTGCGGGCAACGCCGAAGGTGCCACGGAGACTCTGCGGCGGGCCGGAGTGGGGCATCTGCTGGCAGTGAGCGGCTTTCATGTGGGGCTTGTGGGAGGCATCCTGGCTAGTCTCATTTGGCTCTTGCCCGTCGGTTCACGCAGCCGCTGGCTCTTGTTGGCCACCGCCCTTCCCGCCTATGGGCTCCTAGTGGGTTGGGGCACATCCGTCCTGCGCGCTGTCTGGGCTGGATCGCTCTGGTGCCTGCTGCGGGCCACGGGCCGCTGCGCGCGCCCCCAGACGCTGCTGCTCCTCCTCCTGGTTCTATCGATCTGGTTCCAGCCTGGCTGCTGGCGGGAGGCGGGATTCCAGCTCTCCTACCTTGTGACACTGGCCCTGCTAGGTGCAGTGGGCCCCCGGGAGCAGCGCCACTTCACCCCTGCAACACCGCAGCCCAAGATCCAGACCGATGGGAAGCACCACTGGACAGGGCGCGGTGGGCGCGTCGCAGCGACGCTCATGGCGGCGCAGTCGACTGCGTGGCCACTTGTTCTGACTCACTTCGGCTGGGCGAGCCCGTTCTTCCTCCTCAGCAATGCGGTCCTACTGCCGCTCGCGGCGCTCCTGCCGGCCGTATTGCTGCCGGGGTTGCTCTTGGCACAGCTGCCCGGTTTCCCAGCGGATGTCGCTCTATCCCCGGCACAATGTGCGACTGATGGTTTTCTGTTTCTTGCAGCGCGTCTTGGGGATATCTGCGACCAGTGGCTCGTGGGCAGGCAGTTGTCGCGGGGTCTGGGTCTTAGCGCAGCACTGCTGATCGCGCTCGTCTGGTGCGCCCCCGTCCGCCTTCCCGCACGTGCCGCGGCAGCGCTCTGTCTGGCCGGCCTGGTCACACTGACCGCACCGACGGTGGCACACTCTCCGGCATTCCTCATGCTGGATGTCGGCCAGGGGGAAGCCTGGGTTTGCCTTTGGAGTAAAGAGACCTGGGTAGTTGATGTGGGACCGGAACCAGGGCGTGCAGATCGCCCCCGGCGGTGCCTGGAGGAAGCGCTGCGCAGTCTGGGCCGCACGAAAATCGACCGGCTGATCCTGACGCATGATGACCTGGATCACACCGGTGGAATCGAAGAGCTTCGAATGGCCGGGATTCCCATCGGGACGATCTATCATCCGCGCGGGTGGAAGCCGTGTGAGCGCATCGTGCGGTGGCTGGCTGCCATGGAGGCAACTGGAGTGTCGATCCGAGGCATAGGCCGGGGTGACACTCTACGGACTGCCGGGGGCATCGCGGTCATCCTGCACCCCGATGCGCCGGCGTGTGACTATGAGGATGACAATGCGGGAGCACTGGCCATCGCGATAGAGGTGCCCGATCTTCGCATGCTCATCACATCCGATGTTCCGGGAACAGTTGAGGATGAGTGGATCAGCCTGGGCTTGGTAAAGGCTGCCGGCGTTCTCTCCGCCGCGCACCACGGGAGCGCCAGCTCGACAACCGAGCGCCTGCTGCGTGCAGTGACCCCGCGCGCGCTGCTGGTCTCTGCCGGGCGCCGGAACCGGTTTGGTCATCCCGCTGAGCGCGTCTTGATGGATGCCGCCGGCTGCGGGGCTGAGGTCTTCCGCACCGATCGAGATGGAACGATCGTCATCGCCTGTCGCCATGGCAACTGGCAGGTGCGCGGGTGGTCATCGCGGCGAACACTCGTGCTTACCGGATCTGCTGGGCCAGAATGTGCTAGGGCGCGAGAGCGCGGGTAGATGATTAGTGAGACGTGCGTCCCGGGCATCGGCAGGCGGCGTGGAACTCGCGAGGCAGCGGCCCTGGAGGGCGCCAGAAGAGTTGACACAAGCGCAGCGTCTGACACAACGTGGCCTGAACGCCCATTCGAACGAGAGGGAAAAGGAGAGCGCGGATGAAAGACCTTGGGAGGCTGAAAGAGGACATCGTGTTCAACGCCAGACTCCGGGGGCGTGCATTTACATTCCACACCACCTGGGGCCTCTTCAGCCCCCGACGCATCGACGATGGGTCTTTCCTCTTGATCGAACGCATGGATGTGGAAGCGGGCGATGTGACTTTGGATCTCGGCTGCGGGTACGGAGCGATCGGACTCGCCGTGGCCGCCGACTCACCGAACGGGCGTGTCCATCTGGTGGACAAGGATTTCGTCGCAATAGAGTTTGCGAGAAAAAACGCGATACAGAATCGGCTGCGCAATTGCGATTTCTATCTCAGCAACGCGTTGCGTGAGGTGGCGGACATCCAGTTTGACCACATTGCTTCCAACCTACCCGCCCAAGTGGGCCGGGAACTGCTGACGATCATCCTGCAGGACGCCAAGCGCCATCTGAAGCCGGGAGGACGGCTGACCATTGTGACCATTTCGGGACTCAGGCGCTTCATACGTCGGAATTTGGAGGAGGTCTTCGGCAATTACGAGAAACTCAAGCAGTCCAGGGGCTACACCGTGGCCCGCTCGATCCGAGAATAGGGCTCGCAGATTCCACCGCCTGAAGCGCGCAGCCATGAATCAAACAACGGTGGCGGCGGATGATGGGAAGCACCCCTTCTTGAGAGCACTTCGGGGGAATGCTATAAGGATCGGGTCACTTGGCTCCCCACCGAAGCTGGCTCGGGGGGCCATCAAGCGGGTTGGCCATATTTACAGCTTGCGGCGCCCTGGCTGTCTTTTGCCGCAACTCACAAGGGCAGGAAGACCCGGGAGGATAGCATGGAGAAAAAGATGCCTTCGGCGCAGAACACGATGGGCCCGGCGGCTTTCATGAGCCTTGAAGAGATCGGCATGCGGCCCGGCCGGCGCGGGAAGGTTCGCGAGATCATTGATCTCGACAGCTGCCTGCTCCTCGTTGCGACTGACCGCATCTCCGCGTTTGACCACGTCATGCCCAATGGCATCCCGGGTAGGGGAAGTGTGCTGGGACGAATCTCAGCCTTCTGGTTGCGCGGCTTCGGATCCATGATGCCAACTCACTTCCTCAGCGATGATCCCAATGAGTTCCCCGAGGGGCTACGCGAGTATGGCCCGATGCTGGCAGGCCGGGCGATGCTTGTGCGCAAGGCCGAGCCGATCAAGGTTGAGTGTATTGTGCGCGGCTATCTGGCTGGCTCTGGTTGCGCCGCCTACCTGAAGACCGGCGAGATCAGCGGGGTCAAGCTACGAGATGGGCTCAAGCAGTTCGATCCTCTTCCTGAGCCGATCTTTACGCCAACAACAAAGGCCGATGAGGGGCATGACGAGCCGATGACCTTGGCGCAGCTCGCGGACCAGTTCGGCACGCAGCTG
>JAGMDA010000518.1 GCA_023128935.1 Candidatus Eiseniibacteriota bacterium
AGATTCAGTCGAGATCTCGTGCCACGGCGGCCCATTGGTATCGGCCAGGATCCTCGAGCTTCTGTGGCGGGAGGGGGCACGGCCTGCCCGAGAGGGTGAGTTCACGCTGCGGGCTTTTCTGAGCGGCAAGATGGATCTCACGCAAGCCGAGGCTGTTGAGGCGCTGATCCAGGCGCGATCGACCGCGGGTGCGCGGGCCGCGCTGCGTGTTCTGGGTGGGGGGCTTGGGCGTGCGCTGGATGCCTGTCTCGAAGCATTGACCGGGGCACTCGTGCTCGTGGAATCGCAGCTGGATCTTGATGAAGATGCTGCCGCGGATCCGGAGGAGGTCGCGACTGGCACTGGCGCGCGCCGTGAGCTGGATTCGGTGGGGAGCATCCTCTCGCAGGAACATGCGCGGCTTGAATCACTTCTAGCGGGGAGCCGCACCGGCCGTCTGCTTGAGGAAGGGATGAAGGTTGCGCTCGTTGGCCGGCCAAATGCAGGTAAATCCTCTCTTTTCAATGCATTTCTGTCGCGCGACCGTGCCATTGTCTCCCCGGAACCCGGAACTACGAGAGATGCGCTGGAAGGCTGGGTTGAATGGGACGGGGTTCCAGTGGCCATCCTTGACACGGCTGGGCTCAGGTCACCTGAGACGCAGATTGAGCAAGAGGGGATACGCAGGACGCGCGAGGCAATCGCCTCGGCGGCCATAGTGATCCTGGTGGTCGATATCTCCCGGGGAAATCCCGGAGACATAGAGAGCGAGATTGCCGACCTCGACTGTGCGGCAGAGGCGGTGGTTGTGGCCCTCCACAAATGGGACCTGGCGCAAAGTTCTCACCAGGCCTCGTCGCGAGGTCATGTGGATAACTGGCTACAGCGGAGGGCTGATGAGAAAACCGGGCCAGGTGCTGGAAATGGGTGGAGAGCGGCTGCGCAAGGCGGGATTCCATCCTCTGTTGTGGGGAAACCTGGTGTTGAAGACCTGCGGAACGCCGTAAAGCAGCGGCTTGTGGCAGGCGTTGGTGATCCTGAGGAAACGGTCGTTGTCGGCGAGCGGCAGCGGCATCTTCTCAAGGAGGCGCAGGGCAGCATCGCACGGGCAGGCACCCTCTGGGAGCGTGGCGCTGGGGGCGAGTTGGTGGCCTTCGAACTGCGCAGCGGGCTCGACAAACTTGGGGAGCTCATGGGCCGCCGGGTGGGTCCCCTGGTACTTGACCGGATCTTCTCGCGGTTCTGTGTGGGCAAATAGGCTGCGCGGGAAGGGTCGAGTTTTTGGTGAGAAGGATAGAGTTTCTAGTGAGGGCGCGAGCCCTAAGGCGGACGCGCTACAGGCATAGGGCGCGATAAAGCGCAGAGCGAGCATGACGAAGTCGGAGCGTGCGATACATGCAGTGCAGCGGAGGGCCGGTGATATGCCCGGGCTGGCGGCCGCAGTTGGCCCGAGGGCCAGTGCTCCGCAAACTGGTATTCCGAGGTCCGTTGATGCAGTGGTGGTCGGCGGGGGGCATGCTGGGATCGAGGCTGCCTGGGCGCTGGGGCGCTTGGGGCACCGGGTGGCCCTTGTCACCTTCGATGCGGGTGCGCTGGGCAGGATGTCATGCAACCCCTCGGTGGGCGGGCTGGCCAAGGGACAGCTGGTGCGTGAGGTTGACGCACTCGGGGGTTTGATTGGGCGATTGATCGACCGCACGGGCATCCACTTCCGGATGCTCAACCGGGGGAAGGGGCCCGCGGTACGCGCTCCCAGGGCGCAGGCCGACGGAGCTGCGTACTCCAAGGAAGCCTTGCGAATTCTGGCGGGCATGGAGAGGCTGGTCATTCTGGAGGCGGAAGTCACGGATATCCGGGCTGAAACCAGGCCGCGACGGGAGGGGCGCGCTTGCGAGACGGGGAGCAAGAGCGGCCGGGTCCATGGCGTCCGGCTTGCGCCGCCGCGCTGGTCAATGGTTGAGCCCGGTGGGCCTCATTCCGAGGGTGCCGCACTACCCCTTGCGCTGACGTCA
>JAGMDA010000519.1 GCA_023128935.1 Candidatus Eiseniibacteriota bacterium
TAACCAACTGAGCTAATCGCCCTTTGGTTCATTCCCTCTATTCGGATAAATGCCCAACTATCTTAGGCCAGGGCTCCGGGACTGTCAAGCACGGAGGGCAAATGCTATGGCGCTCAGCACAAGGCGCCGCCGCCCGGCTGCCTATTATCCGACCAGGCGTACGCCGTCTGCGCCCTCCTCTATTTCTCCAATGATGCCGGCGCCCCAACCCTCATCCTCAAGCGCGCGCTGCCAAGCTTGCGCCGCGTCTGCCTCGACGACCAGCATCCAGCCGATGCCCATATTGAAAACGCGGTACATCTCATCCTCGGAAACCTTGCCGGTCTCTTGGATAAGCCGGAAGAGAGGGGGCACTGCCCACCGATCCTTGTGAACCACGGCTCCCAATCCACGCGGCAAGACCCGCGAGAGGTTGCCGGGAATCCCGCCGCCGGTGATATGGGCCATGGCATGGAGCGGCGCCCTGCTCAAGCGCTCGCGGACGGCTCCCAGATACATGCGGTGCCGCGCCGCAAGCGCGTCTCCGATCCGTGTCTGTGTTCCAGGGATCGGGGCATCGATCCCCGGGCCGTTATCCACCAGGATGTGCCGGGCCAGGGAGTAGCCGTTCGTGTGCAGCCCCAGGGATGCCAAACCCAGCAGTTGATCCCCTGCGCGTACCTGATCGCCTGTGAGCAGGCAGTCGCGCTCAACGCTTCCGATCATGCAGCCGACCAGATCCACCTCGCCCTCTAAGTAGACACCGGGCATCTCGGCGGTCTCGCCTCCCAGGAGCGCGCATCTGGCCTCCACGCACGCTTCCGCCATGCCGCGGCCGAGGCTTTCCAAAACCTGGAGGTCCAACTTGCTGGTCCCAATATAATCCAGGAAGAAAAGCGGCTTGGCGCCATGCACCAGGATATCATCGGTGCAGTGGGCCACGATGTCATAGCCCGCGCCTTCCCATTGGCCTGTCAGCTTGGCGACCTTCATCTTGGTGCCCACGCCATCGATGCTGGCAACCAACAGCTGTTTGCCACCCGGCTCCGGGAAGGAGAAGAACCCTCCGAAGCTCCCCAGGCTGCTTTCAACACCGGGCGTGCGAGTTCGTGCCGCAAGCGGCTTCAGGCGATCCACTAGTGCCTCGGCAGCCTCCAGGTCTACGCCCGCTGCCTTGTAGCTGGAGGCCATTGGCTGGCTCATCTACATCTCCTTGCCACTTTGATTGAAGACTCGATCCCAGTGTATTCATCTCAAAGTGTGTTCATCTGAAAGTGTATTCATCTCAAGCAGTCTGTTCCGGCTTCACCTCGAACTCAACCCAACGCTCCGTCACTAGGCGGCTCACAATGCGATTTATCGCATCCAGCACCGCGAAAACCACTGAACGGTGCCGGTCTTGCCCCACACCACAGGCTCCGATTAGACGCTGCTCGCTGCGCGGCCTGACTACCACCACCTCCGCGATCACCGCCTCTCCACCCCCGACCCGGGGGAAGATCAGATCCCCAGGGAACAGTCTGACATCCTCCGTCACGAGTTCCCCGAGCGCATCAAGGGTAGCCGCCACCACCAGCCGCTCCGTGCCCAGTGAAGCGGGCACGCCGGTGGCGCCACCTAGAAGAGGCCGTCCATTTGCAGTCAGTTCAACCTGTACCTCGCTGCGGAGTCCCTCTACGAGGAGGTTCACGGAACGGAACAGTATGCGCTGGTCCCCAGCGACATGGCTGCTGGGGGCCCATGGAGTGGCCCCGATGGCATGGCCTCTTCCGAACGGTGCGCGCTCCTCTCGTACGGCCACGCTGATCTTCTGGTGTGAAACCTCGACCCCCAACATGGCGGCCAGGAAGGAGCGGACATCACGCGCCACATTCTTCGCCCGGCTGCCCGGGACGGCCACTACGTGGATTTCCGAGACCTCGCCGTCCTGAACGCGGACGCGCGCCCCCTCAACGCCCTTCACCTGGCGCAGTGCGCGTTCCATCTCCTCTCGGTCCGGCAGTGTCACCTGCTTTCCTCCCGTGGCGTTGTTTCATCCAAGCTGCGCTACATGCCTTGCGGACATGCGAACCGCGTGGATTCCCGCAGCGCCTGGCAGCGCTTTTCCAGGTCTGCAAGCCTCTCCTCCCGAATCGCAGACACACCGTAATCTTGCACGACGAGGGAAGATACGGCGGTTCCCACCGCCAGGCCTTCAGCGAAGCGGTCCCGATCCCGCCAATCCTTGCCTGCCAGATAGCCGACCAGCCCGCCCGCGAAGGAATCGCCCGCCCCGGTGGGATCCTTCACATCCGCCACGGGAAAAGCTGGGAAGAGCAACCATCCCCATGGCCCAAGCGTAGCAGCCCCGTGCGCCCCCTTCTTGATAATGACGATCTCGGGGCCCATCTCGCGGATTTGGGGGGCGGCTTGGATGGGATTGTCGATGCCAGTCAGGAGGCGGGATTCCTCATCATTCACCACGAGCACGTGTGCCCGTTTGATCACCTCCCGCACGGCGTCCGGATGGCCATCTATCCAAAAGTTCATGGTATCGACCGCTACCAGGGGAACCTTCCCCGCGCGGTCCAGGACCTCAAGCTGCAATACGGGGTCGATATTCGCCAGGAATAGCGCCTCACTATCTATGTAGCCATGTGGCAGCTCGGGATGGAACGACTCGAATACGCCCAATTCCGTGCGGATGGTCCGGCGCTGGTTTGGGTCCGCGCCGTATTCCCCCTCCCAGCGGAAGGTCTTTCCCGCGCGCCTCTCAAGCCCGGCCAGATCAACACCGCGCCCGCGCAACAGCTCCAGGTGAACCTCCGAGAAATCGCTGCCCACGACGGCCACGATCCCAACCGGCGCAAACTGCACAGCACTGAGTGAGAAGTAGGATGCGGATCCCCCTAGAAGATCAGAGTGGCACGTATCCGGTGTGTGCACTGTGTCGAGTGCAACAGAACCCACCACCACTATCTTCATTCCTCATCCTCCAGTTCCTGATCCTCATCGGATTCATGCGCCTCGCCAGGAGCGTCCGATGCCACGGTCTCACACGGTGCATCGCCCCAAAGCCGTTCCAATAGGTAGTACTGCCTGGCCTCACGTTGGAAGATATGGATCACCACATCCACATAGTCCAGGAGGATCCAGCTTGCGTGCGTGAGACCTTCACGATGCCAGAGTCGCGCTCCATGGCGCCTCTGCAACTCATCTTCGATCCACTCAGCCAGCGCCCGAACATGCCGAGCGGCCGTGGCCGAGACAAGCACGAAAAACTGGCAGCCGATCGAGAACTTGCGCAGATCGAGGATGACAATATCCTCACCCCGTTTTTCGGCCGCCAGCACTGCAGCAGATCGAGCCAGCTCCTGAGGCGCAGTTGCCTCTATTTTGCTATTCTGCTCCTGTGTCAATACCCCTCCATTAATGCGTCTGCCACCCTTCTATAGATCCAACAAGACAAACTTATCACCCTCGCCGCACTGGATCAAGTACGCGGCCCTGGCGGCGCATGTGCATATAGCGAGGAGCGTGCAGCTGTCAACTGCGTTCGCGTGCGCTCCCTGGCGGCAGACCGCCATTGACAGCCGCTCCGAGAACAGCACTGGCCCCTGATACCCAAACGGCTTCACCAGCGTTAAGGCTGTCAGCAAACTCCGCAAGTTGTGTAACCCGGGCAAGGAACCGTTCCCGGAGCGTCTCGGGTACGGGAGCAGCAGGTGGATTCTTCATCCGTAGAGGGTCGATGAATCTGCCGTTACACTTCACACGGAAGTCCAGGTGCGGTCCGGTGGATAGACCGGTGCTGCCCACGAATCCAATGACCTGCCCCTTCTTGACCCGCGCCCCATTGCGAACACCGCGCGCAATTCGAGAGAGGTGCCCATACGAGGTTTCATAGTCCTCTCCGTGACGAATGCAGATCTGTCTCCCGAAACCCCCATTCCAACCAGCCAGGCTGACAACACCATCGCCGATGGCAACCACCGGCGTGCCCGGAGCTGCGGCATAGTCCACCCCTAGATGAGGGCGCCAGACGCGCAGGATCGGATGGAACCTGTTCTTGCTGAAGCGCGAGGAGATGCGCCTGTAATTGAGAGGCGAACGCAGAAACGTCCTGACCAGTGACTCTCCCTCGGGTGTGTAGTAGCAGCCGGCGCCGCGGCTGCGCCGTTGGCCGCAAGGAAAGCGCACGGCGCTCTGGCACACCTTCTTGCCCGCGTAGGACGCAAACAGGATCTGTCCGAAGCCGACCCTGGCTCCCTCATAGCGCTTCTCCTCGAGCAGCACAACAATCCGATCGCCCATGCGCGGTTCTGTCAGAAAGTCGATATCAGAGGCAAAGATCTCAGCCAGTTCCAGGGCCACTTCCGGGGGCGCACCAGCACGCCGGAGCGCTTCATCCACCGTCGTCCGGAGCGTCCCTGCGATCTTTCGCACGTAGGTGTCGTAGGGCAGTCCCGTCTGGTAGCTTCGCAGGACCTCTCCTTCCCTCTCGATTACATAGATCCGATCAGGGCTTTGCTCGTACCGCAGGCGCTGGACCCGCCCGTCCAAATCCAGGCAGACCTCAACTTGCTCTCCTGGACGGAGCCCTCGCAAGCGAAAGAGCCCGGTTTGCCGCACCTCCTGGATGATCTGCTCGACGTCCCTCAAGTAAAGCCGGTTGCGCAGCAGCAAGCTGCTGAATGTGTCTCCCCGGCGTACGGTATCAACACAGGTCACCCACGCCGTGGCCTCGGAGATGACCGCACCCTCAGAGATGCCCCCCCCTTCGGAGACGACCGGCCCCTCATGCTTTCCAGAAGCAGGTCCCCGATCCTTCTGGCACCCCGCCAGGAGCAGGAGGGCAGCTGTAAACAGGATCACCGTGTGTCCGCACCGTCCAACCATCGATCCCGGTACCCCTTGTTGTCACTGGCGGCGTATGCTCCCGCCGCATGCGGGTTGGATGAGTCCCTAGAAGCGCGCAGCCCTACCGCACCGTTTGCGCTCGATCTCCCCGCGAGCGTGCGCTGACCACGCCACAAACCAAGGCCCCGCAGGCCATACCCAGCACCATCCCGCCCACCACATCCGACGGATAGTGAACACCCACATAAACCCGGGAGAGTCCTATGAGTGTCGCCGGGACAAATGCCCAGAGCCACCGTGGCCCACCGCGCAGCCGGAGGACTGTAGATGCCCCAAAGACATTCGCCGCATGGTTTGATGGAAAGGAAGCCGAGTGCACCTGGTGAATCAGTGCGGTAACGCCCTCAACCGCAAAGCATGGACGCACGCGCTCCACCCACGGCTTGATCCATTGCCCGGCGATCTGATCGGTGAGAATCAGGCTTGCGACCAGTAGCAGTCCGGTAATCCGCCCCCGCCGCCCGCCAAAGATCATGAGGAGCAGCCAGCCAACAGCCAGCGGCACTATGAAGTGCCGCAGCTCGGTGATCCATGGAAACAGCAGGTCTGTGGGGCCGCTGCGCCACCCCTGATGAATCCAGAGCAGGATGGCCCGGTCGATGGAATGCAGTAGTTCTATCATCTAATGACCTGCAGCTTCCCGCGGCAGCCTCTCACCGGCGGCATGCTTTCCCGGCCCACTTGCTGGATCCTCCCCTGCACAATAATCTCTGTGCCCGATAGCATACGGCCGATTCGGCTACGCGGCCTGCCGCTGGCGATCAAGGACTCAGGCCTCCCCCTCCGCCCTTATTGCCCGGGCCATAGTGGGTTTTCGGGCGATCGTCCTGAGTGTCCTCAGATAACGAACTGGCCCAGATGACAAGGAGAGTGGCACCGGCGCCCAACAGCAAGGTGTTGCCATAGTCGATGCGCTTGACCTCGACCCGCTCGATCTGAGTCAGGGGCAACGCAATGTATTGGTCGGCATCGACGAATGCGATATGCCCAGATTCGTTGATTTGTTCCTCAACCACTTGGTAGGTGCCGATGAGGTTGTCTCCCTCGACCTGGACGCTGGAGAAGCTGTAGGTATAACCGTCCAAGGTGGAGACAATGGCCCCCCGCATCTCATTCAAGCGCAGCTGCTCCACCTCCACTTGTCGGGCAGTTGAGCACCCGGCCGAGAGGACAGCGCAGATCAGCCACAGGCATCGAGGACAGTGAGCTGCTCTAGCCTTCAGCGCTCGTGTCAGTGATATGGCCATGGGGCCCTCCCATCACAGCCGCCCGGGATGAGATATCCCAGTCCTCATCTGCCGCGGCTGAGAGTGCGCCATCTGGGGCCGGGCGGGCGCATCGGCACCCTCGGCGCGTCACCGTATTTATGGACCGGGGCACTAAGTTTCTCGCTTCCTGCAACGCGACTTCTGGTCATAGAGCCAGTGCAGGGCTTCACGGGGCGTGAGCTGATCCAAGTCCAACTCTTCTAGTACTGCCCACAGACCATCTGGTTCGCTGGGGCTCTGCTCACCAAAGAGCTGAACCTGGGACACCCTGCCCGCTCCCCCGACAGCCGGGAGGTCCCCAGGGCCGCCAGTTTCCAGTTCGGCCAGTATCGCGCGCGCTCGATCCAGCACGCTGCCCGGAAGTCCGGCGAGGCGCGCCACCTGGATCCCGTAGCTGCGATCCGAGGCCCCCTCCGTCACCCGCCGCACGAAGATGATCTCATCCTTCCACTCTTTGACCATGACATTCAAGTTCTTGTAGCCATCGCGGCTGCGCGCCAGCTGCGTCAGCTCATGGAAGTGGGTCGCGAAGAGGGTTCGAGGCCTCCTGAGCGGACGCTCCCGCAGGTACTCGGCCACCGCCCAGGCGATCGCGAGCCCGTCAAAGGTGCTCGTGCCACGCCCGATCTCATCGAGCAGCACCAGGCTGCGGCTGGTCGCTTCATGCAGAATACGGCCCGTCTCGATCATCTCAACTAGGAAGGTCGACTGCCCCCGCGCAATCTGGTCGCTGGCCCCCACGCGGGTGAATAACCGGTCGGCGACACCGATGCGGGCCTCGTCGGCCGGAATGAAACTGCCCGCCTGCGCCATGAGCACCAGGAGCCCAACCTGCCGCAGGAATGTTGATTTGCCTGCCATGTTGGGCCCCGTGATGATCTGGATCTGGTTTGCCTGCGCGTCCAGATCAATGTCGTTGGGGACAAAGCTCTCACCTTCCAAGAACCGCTCGACCACCGGGTGCCGACCACCCACGATCCTGATGCGGTCGCTCTCGTCGACCACGGGCCGCAGATAGCGGCCCTCGCGGGCCCGGTGCGCGAAGGAGCAGAACAGGTCCCATTGCCCCACAGCCGCGGCAATCCTCTGGATCTCAGCCGTTCGCGCGAGCACCTGTGCCTTCAGCTGGTCAAGCAGCAGCCGCTCTCTCTCCTGGGCGCGCTCGTCGGCGCTCAGGATCTTCTCCTCCTGCTCCTTGAGTTCAGGCGTGATAAAGCGTTCCGCGCCGACCAGGGTTTGCTTGCGCTGATAGCGTTCGGGAACGCGCGCGAGGTGTGTCCGCGTCACTTCAAGGTAGTAGCCGAAGACCTTGTTATAGCCTACCTTAAGTGTACTGATGCCTGTCTCGGCTCGCTCACGATCCTGGAGCTGGGCGATCCACTCGCGCCCACCCTGGGCAAGTGACCGCAACCCATCAAGCTCCTCGTCATAGCCGCGGCGGATCGACTCACCCGCCGATGAGACCGCAGGATCAGGCAGCAACCCCCGCGCTAGCTCGCCTTTCAATTCCTCGACAAGATCCAGCTGCGTACCCACTGGAAAGCGCCCGCCCTCATTGAGGAGGGCGGCAATATCCGCTGCGTCATCTACCGGCTGAAGGAAATCTCGCAGTCGAGCCAGATCCCGCCCGCCTGCCCGTCCGGCATGCAACCGAGCCAGCACGCGTTCCAGATCACCGATGCCCCGCAGCAGCTCACGCATGCGATCCAGTGACGTTGGAGTGCAATATAGACACTCGACAGCATCATGCCGGGCGCGAATCGCCTTGACATCCATTAGGGGTCGCGCGAGAGCCCTGCGCAGGGCTCTGGCACCCATTGGTGTCCTGGTTTGATCCAGAACCCTTAGTAGACAGTGTTGACCGTGGCCGGAGAGAGGTTCGAGGATTTCCAGGTTACGTAGGGTAGATTCATCCAGCAGCAACGACTCGCTCTCACGCATGGCACGGGGCGCAAGTAGGTGTCCGAGCGGCGATTTGCGCTGATCCTTCGCGTAGGCCAGTAACGCGCCTCCCGCTGAAATCCCCTGATCCATGGCATCAACCCCGAACGCCTCTAGGCTGGCCACCTTGAAGTGCTGGGTGAGCGTCTTTCGCCCTCGCCGGCGAGAGAAGTGCCAATCATCCAAAACGGTCTGGAAGATCCCGGGATGCTCCTGCAGGAAGGCTTCCAGCTGGCGGTCGCCCTCCAGGCTCCGTGGAATCAGGAGCTCGTTCGGGGCCAGGCGCTCGAGCTCTTCGGGAAGCCGCTGCGGACTAACTTCACTCAGAGCGAACTCCCCGGTCGAGATGTCTGCCAGCGCGAGACCCCAGACGCCGTCACCAGGAGAAACCGCCGCGATGTAGTTGTTCTGGCCCGCCTCTAACAGGCCGTCATTCAGGGCGGTTCCGGGAGTGAGGATCTCCACGATTCTACGGTCCATCAGGCCGCTGCCACCTGGCCGCGCGATCTGCTCGCAGACAGCCACCCGGCGGCCGGAGCGTAGCAGGCGAGTGATGTAGGGTTCAGCGCTGTGCCAGGGCACGCCCGCCATCGGAACCGGATTTGGGTCGGACTTGTTGCGCGAGGTCAAGGTGAGATCGCAGAGGCGCGCCGCCGTCTCGGCGTCCTCGAAGAACATTTCATAGAAGTCGCCCATCCGGTAGAAGAGGATCGCATCGCCCACCTCGTCCTTGAGATCGAGGTACTGGGTCATCATGGGCGTGTGACCCCGGTGGCGTCCCCCGGCGCTCTCCCCAGACCCGCTCATGGCTCCTCTACGTGCTGATGCCGGATAATGTCGTGCTGCTGCGCAGGACCCTCCCGCTTCTCGGATCCCTGGAAGGCGTCCATACGCTCCCATTCCGGGCTCTCCCCCGGCGTCAGATCTGGCTTCAGCCTCAGCGCGGATTCACATTCCTCTACAATCTGATAGGAGAGCATCAGTGTATGAGATAGCGCCGCCCCCAGGCTCTCGGCTTCCGAAAGCGTTGCGCAGGGCCCAATGCGCACGCGGAATAGCGTAGTCCCATCTCCTGGAGAAAACAGTTCATGGTAGGATCGGAAACCGTAGCCCGCTAGCTCCCGCGTCAGCGACTTGGCCGCTGACTCCTGTAGGAAGGCTCCAACCTGTATGGCAAAGAGCGCTTTGTCGCCCGCCGCATCTTGCCCCCCCATGCCTGCGATGTTGGAATCGGAATCTGGCCCGCGCCGTTCGCCTGGCTTTGTCGATCCCTCCATTGCCCGTGCTTCCAGGATCCGGCGGATGTCCTCCACCTCCGGGGCACCCGACAGGCACAGTCCCGGGCTTTCCAGTATCGCGCCGGCTACATTCATCAGCCACGGTTGCCCGCTGCTTGCCAGTCTCCAGAGCCAGGGACACAGCAGGCCCCAGCGACGGGCCGCGCCCTCTAGGGCGAGTGCCTTACGAGCTTGCCCCTCTTCTGATACATCCATCGCTGCTACGCGGCTCATCAGACCCCATGGCGGAACCGACGCGTCCGGCCGCACCGCTTCGCCAGCCTCCCGCTCCCCGAGTACAGCTGACCAAAAGCGCTGCTCCGATCTCCATGGCGCATTCTCTAGCGCCCCTCTATCCACCAGTCGCAGCTGGTGTGCAGCAGACGCTGTGTCGCCGGCAGCCATAAAGAAGCGCACCTTCCATAGGGCGGCCCGAGCTGCCGGTTCGCCCTCAAATCGTTTGGTCACTTCCTCCATGATATAGAAGGCAAGGTGGGCATCGGCCGCCGCCCGGCCCTTCTCAAAAAGCCACAGCCCCTGATCACGGACGGGGCCGTTCGGGATGGTCTGGGCGATTCCGGCCGCATCCTCTTGGAGGCCTGCGCCGGCTGGTGGGGCCAGCGGGCATGCTAGAGCCCCTGCGATGATCAGCTGGCCCAAGTATCCCACCCGGATGGTGCGCCCTAGGGATGGCCATGCCCTTGCCGGGATCATCTCCGCGCGCCTCCCGCACTCAGGTCACCCGCCACGAATGGATCGGGGAGCCACTTCCCGCATTGCTCGCAGCGAACCGCAGCGGCATTCACGTGATTCCCGCAATAGGGGCACAGGCATCTTTCAGGGCTGGCCAGCATGGCGTCGGCGGCCTTCTTGAGTTGATCCCGAGCATCCTCTACGCGCCCTGCCTCAATGAGGAGAAGGAGCTGCCAGGTCTGTGCCTCGCGGCAATCAGGTTCGCGCTCGAGGAGTTCCTGCACGATGCGGAGGGCTTCGGTCTTAGCCCCCCGCCTCAGCGCCATCCGCGCCCTGCCCAGCTGCAGGGCACTGCTTCTCTTGCGGTCACTGCCCGAGAGCTCTTCATACAGGGAATCCAGCTCACCAAAGCGACCCATCTCGAAATAGGCTTTCTCTAGCCTGCCGAGCACGTGCGGCGCCGCCTCGGGTCGCGCCCGCAGTAGCCGTTTCCATACGCCCGCGGCCTTCTCATGCTCATCCTGCCGGCTCCAGAGATCGCCAAGGAGGTCCAAAGCAGCTCCGTAGTCGGGTTCATCCTTCAACGCTTCCTCGAGCAG
>JAGMDA010000052.1 GCA_023128935.1 Candidatus Eiseniibacteriota bacterium
CGCAAGAAGTAGATGCCGCTGCCCGTGCGGGTGCCTTGATCCTTCCGCCCGTCCCAAGGCAAGCGGTACTTCCCGGGCTCAAGGACACCGTCCACGAGCATCCGCACTCGTCGGCCCTGGAGGTCGAATACCTCAAGCCTAACGGGCCTTTGGTGATCCAGCTCGAAGAGCGATCAGGCGGCGGGTCGTCTGATATAGGGCGGGCAAGATGAGCCCGGCGGACTCCGAAGTGCCGACGGAGACGCCCAGTCAGTAGCGGGAGGCATCGTCGAGGAAGAAGAGCGCAACGCGATGGGCACGAGTAACGCCGGCACGGAAGTGCTTGCCGTCGCAGAGAACCATCTGCATTCGATGGGGATAGGCAAAACGCCGGGTGTCTCGGTCAGGCCCGTGATGCTTGTGACGCCCGACATAGGTGCCCATCCGCTTCAGGGCGCGATAGACAGTGGTGCGGTCCACGTGCTGAGAGGGTTTTAGGAGACCTTTCTCACGCGCACGGCGGATGAGCTCGGGGATCGATGCCTGTGGGTCAAGCTCCTTCTGCGCCACGATGAAGTCGAGCAAGTCGTCGGCCAGCACCACCGAACGTTCGATGCGCGGGCGCCGCACACACTGCAGTGCGGCGTAGCCCTGCTCTCGGTACCGGGCCAGCCAGCGGTAGAGTGTGCGCTGGCTGACGCGACGGAGTTTTCCGGTCAGATCGTAATGGCCGTGGGCGACCAGATTACGTACGACGTCGGCACGGTTCTCCCCACGCAGGACGCAGGCGGCGACCTCGGAGACGAGGCGGTAGCGAAAGAGAGCCTCGGGGTATGGGGCATCGGTGCCGGGATGGTCCACGATTTACCTCCTGGGTTCGGGTTGCAGTCCTGGGGCGAAGTCTAGAGATCGATCTCGCCATGAACCAGGTCCCCGATTCGTGGACAGCCCTGGGCGGATCAAGGTGGTCGCGGCAGGTACTCTGTTCCGGTGGCTCGGAAGGGATGGCGGCGGAGAGTGGCACTCTGTGGCAGCCAGCGGTAGGCCGGGCCCCAGAGGCCGGCGCGGGTGCCGCACTCCACCAACCGTTCGGGGAGCAACACACTTCTTCGGGCTATGGCCTCGAGAACGCGCCAGACGGCTGCGCCGCGCTGCTGGTAACCACTGGCTGCGCATAACTGCTGCGCCTGCTCAGCGAGCAGGAGATTGTCGAGGCCGAGGATGTCGGCCGTATGTTCGCGGCGCCGGGGAGGAACCTGGGGAGCCAGAGCGAGTAGCTTCGCGGCCAGGACTATCCGGCGCAGCTGCGTGCCCCACCACCGCTTGGCGGAGCCGATATACTCTCGGTGCCAGGCCTTCCCCTCTGCCGCATCCCGGGAGGCGTCAAAGAGCGTGGCTTCGAAGGGTTCGGCCCTGTCGCCACCGCGGGCCGGACTTCCGTCGGGCGCCACCGCGACGACGGCCACCCGGCCGTAGGGAACATGTCCCGGCGGATAGAGCGTGAACGCCCGCTTGTGGGAACGGCAGCGCATGACGATCAAGGGAAAGCAGGGCCCCGTGGAACGTTCGCGCCAGTGATTGATGTTGAGCTTGCAGGGCGGTGAATCCCGGCTCGCGCAGGGACCCTCGGTGGGGATCTCCGGCCAGAGGACACCGCCCGGCCCCGGGTGATAGGGCGTCACCACGAAGTAGCTGTGCTTCTTGCCCCTGTATCTCTTCTTCATAGGTCGCTACAATCGCCATCTCGGTATCCGGTCAAAGAGAGGCGCTAAGGGCAACCTCCGGAGACTGTCCATGGCAAAGGCTGGTCGCAATGCACCTTGCCCTTGCGGGAGTGGCAAGAAGTATAAGAAATGCTGCCTCCAGAAGGACCAGGAAAGATCCCCCTTGATGAGCACAACCTGGCCCCCCTCGGCCGGGCACAACCCCGCGGAAACGACCACGGAAACGCTCGACGGCTGGATGCGGGAGGGCTACGCCCTGATGATGGACGGGCTGGGAGCACAGGCTTGCGATCGTTGGTCAACGGTATGGGAAATCATCCGCTCGCGCTTCGACCCCGAGATGCGCACCTGCCGGCGGACCGCGGTCGTCTTTGACGCCACGCAGCCGCTCTATGACTGGGTGCAGGACTTCGCGCTCGAGCTTTACAACGCCGCACTCGACGATGTCCGCTATGCCGAGATAGGAATCGGCCTGTGCCAGGAAGTGCTGGCACAGTTCCCCGACGAGGACGAACTCTTCCACCTGAACTTCCGCGCAGATCTCGGTCAGTTCTACTATCTGGCCCGACGCGCCAAGGAAGGCGAACGCACCCTCCTGGACCTGATCCACGATTACCCAGACCGCGCTGCCGGATACGCCCGGTTCGCTGACATCCTCGCCTACGGGGCCCGGCCAGATGATCCCCCCAGCGACCCGCAGCGGGCAGAGGAACTCTTTGAGACCGCCATCGCCCGACCGGTCAGCGATGCTACCCGCTACGACCTCCAAAATCGGCTCGATGAACTACGCAACTCGCGTCAGTGTGCTGGTGGGAAACATCCCTAGATCGGTGACACGGAACACGCAACGGAACTGACCCACCCGTGCCGTTGGGCATGCAACGTAATAACTGCGGCGAGAGCGGGATCATGTTCACCCGTTCGCGTGGACGCCATAGGGCCATAGGAACGACCATGCTTGGGTGGAGCAGAGAAACGGTGCCCTCGTGTGCCGCCTGGCCGGGTACGGAGGAAGCGATGCCTTCCACCGGGAACGCCGTGTGAGCATCTCCTTGCCGATCCTCGCGTGGAGAAGCAGGCCAGAACCCGGGCTTTGGCGGCAGGGTGAAGCTCGGCCAACCCACCGGAAGCCCAACCGCAGGCCTCAGGAGCCACCACGGCCATAGCGGACTGGCGAAGACCCCTTCGAGTTCGTGTGCTCCCGAGGTGTCGAAGTGGCTGAAGAGTGGCTGACGGCCGAGCTTGACGGCAATTCGCGCTATCTCTTTGATGCACTATAAGATACGCACCGGACCCGGTTCTTGCTCGGGCAATCGAGGACACTCCAACGCCGCGTCAGGGTGTGCGGAAGATCATGGCCAGCCGGTTGTTCCTCCCCCACGCTGGCGAGGAGTAAAGGCATCCGACTGTCAAGAAACGAAGCAAGGGAGATAGAAGCGCCGATCACGCTTCGGCAACGCGCTAACTTGCGCTTGTGATACAAGATTGGCGGATGGCAGGGCTCCAGGTCAGGGGAGCTACGCTCTCAAACAAGGGGCGGAGACGGATCACGGATTCCGACACCTTCGCCCTGTGGCGTAACTTATTTATTTGTAGATTCTTAGCTGTCAACCGTAGAGCTGGCAGGGCCATCAATGTAAGGGCCTCCTTACAGAAACGGAGCCGCACCTCAATGCGGTGGCAGCGAGTGGCTGTTGTGGGCCATCCCTATCTTATTTGCTGTCACTATGTTAAGGGCGTGGGAAGGGGTGGGGACGACTCTCGGCATGGAAAATGCAGAGGAAACTGGTGTGATCCCGTAGCACGCTTGTGAATTTTCTGGACAGGGGGGTGGAAGATGAAAAGGATTCGTTTTATAGGGGTGCTAGCCGGATTGGCAGTGCTCTTCCTGGTAGGCAGCGCGTCGGCGCAGCTGACGTTTACGCTCAATGCCAGCGCGCTCAGCATGCTGTATGAGACTTACGAGAACCCGAACGGCGCCACAGACTTGGTGAGTGTTGATACGTGGCCCACGTACAGCGATGGTGGAGCGATGGCTGGGCAAATTGGTTACATGGGGCACATGGAGCACCCCAACTCGCCTGGCTGGGCACAGATCCAGATCGGCGCGGAATTCTGGGGCCAGCCTTGGGGGGGTAACCCGGGCGACGAGCCTAAGACGGAAGCCGTCCTTGGGGCTGCCTTGTACACAGGCCCCACGAACGACCTGAGTACCTTCGGCAAGTATGCCCTGCAGCTATTCAACGACAACGACGATTGGTGGGCCGTCAACCTCTACATGAATACGGGGTTCACTGATCCCGAGTGGAACCACGCAGACACTTACGCGCAGAATACTTGGACGTGGATCGGCCCCAATTCAGCTAAAACAGTGACTATGGACTTCTCCAATGCCGAAAGGTGGCAGGGTGCGACTTACCTTGGGTGGGGTCAAGTGCCACTCCTGGATTACGTCACGAATATCGGCATCAATGTTGCCTCGAATATGGACGGTGGGCTTTGGCCCGGTGCGGAAGGCGGTTCCTACCCCAGCAACAACGACGCTTACCACATGTCGGCATCGCCGATTCCCGAGCCGAGCACGTTGCTGATGCTCGGTACGCTCCTGCTCGGGGGTGGTGCGCTGAGCCTGAGGCGTCGTCTGCGTCGCAAGTAGGCGGCTGCGACAGAGCCAGGATTTGAACGAATCGGAGCCGGTGGGTTAACCTGCCGGCTCCTTTCTACGTCTCGTCGTTTGACGAATCTGGCTGCATGTTAGCCCGAAGTTCCCAGTTGAGATGCAGTAGTTTCCAAGGACAACTCGTTTGGCTACAGGAAGATGGCTGTTTCCCGGTTCTGCGTGGTGCGCCCATGTATTTGGGAATATTATCTTGACACACAAGCCATTATCCATATAGTTGCTGCCATGTACGTCGAGAAAGTCCCCAATCGCTCCTCCCCGCCTGCCATCCTGCTACGCGAGGGCTGGCGTGAGGGCAAGCGCACCTGCAAGCGCACGCTTGCCAATCTTACCCACTGGCCGCCTGAGCAGATTGAATCGCTTCGTCGCGTGCTGAAAGGCGAGACGCTCGTCTCCATTGAAGAGGTCTTCGCCGTGGAGCGTTCGCTGCCCCACGGTCATGTGGAAGCTGTTCTGGGTATCGTGCGCAAGCTAGGCGTGGAGAAGATGCTTTCCTCGCGACGCTGTCGTGAGCGCGACCTGGTCCTGGGCATGCTGGTCGAGCAGTTGATTCACCCGTGTTCGAAGCTGGCCACGACTCGCATGTGGCACACGACAACCTTGGCCGAGGAACTGTCGATCGGCGATGCCGACGAAGATGCCTTGTACGAGGCGCTGGACTGGCTCCTGGAGCGCCAGGGACGAATCGAGGGCAAGCTGGCGAAACGTCATCTGAGCGAGGGTGGCTTGGTACTGTATGACGTCAGCAGCAGTTACTACGAGGGTCACACATGTCCGCTGGTGCAATACGGACACGATCGGGACAAGAAGAAGGGTAAGCCGATCGTCGTCTACGGTGTGATGACGGATCCGGCGGGCCGCCCGGTCGCGGTAGATGTGTATCCGGGGAATACGGGTGATCCTACGACGGTCCCGGATCAAGTGGAGAAGCTGCGCAAGCGCTTTGGGTTGTCGCGAGTGGTGTTGGTTGGCGACCGGGGGATGCTGACGCAGACGCAGATCAAGCATCTGAAGGCGTATCCCGGGGTGGGTTGGATCTCGGCGCTGCGGAGTCCTGCGATCCGGAAACTGGTGGAGAGCGGGGCGCTGCAGATGTCGTTGTTCGATCACCAGAGCCTGGCAGAGATAGTGTCGCCCGAGTATCCGGGGGAGCGTCTGGTTGCCTGCCTGAACCCGCTGTTGAGGGACGAGCGACGGCGTAAGCGAGAGGCGCTGCTGGGAATGACCGCGTCCGCGCTCGAGAAGATCGCCGGGGATGTTGCCCGGCGCACGAAGAAGCCGCTTGGCAAGGACGAGATCGGCTTGAAGGTTGGGAAGATCATCAACCGGTTCAAGGTTGGCAAGCACTTCCAGTTGAGGATCGAGGACGGCCACTTCGCCTGGGAGCGCGACGAGGCATCCATACGGCGGGAAGAGGCACTGGACGGGATCTACGTGATCCGCACCAGCGAGCCGCGGAAACGGCTATCCGCGGAGAATGCCGTGCGGCAGTACAAGAGTCTGTCGCGGGTAGAGCGTCTGTTCCGAACCTTGAAGGGCATTGATCTGCGGGTACGTCCCATCCGCCATCGTACCGAGGCCCATGTGCGGGCTCACATCTTCCTGTGCGTGTTGGCCTACTACGTAGAGTGGCACATGCGCCAAGCGCTGGCACCGCTACTGTTCCACGACGAGGAGTTGGATGCGGACCGCAAGGTACGGGATCCGGTTGCACCAGCACGGCCGAGTGCATCGGCCCGTAGGAAGAAGGCCAAGCGGGTCAGGGAAGACGGGCTGCCGGTCCACAGCTTCGAGACATTGCTGAGAGCGCTCGCCACGCGATGCCGCAACATGTGCCGGATGAAGTCAGCTCCCGCCGGCGTGACGATCGAGCAGCTCACGGAGCCGACGCGCTTGCAGGCGCGGGCGGCAGAGTTGCTGGCAGCGTACCCAGTAGGGGAGCATTGAGTTTTTCAGTAACTGTCGGCCCTCAAGGGAGAAACGGCCTTGAGGGCCGGGAACTTCGGACTAGAGCGTAATCTATGTCTGGATCAGGTCCCCTCGCTTGAATGCGTGCCGATATGTCGGATTCGCTTCCTGTGTCGCATCAATGTTGCTGAGGAATTCCCCCACCCGCTCGATTCAGGCAAGCGAATCCGCACCTACAATCCTCTTAGTCGGTTGGCAGCCAAATGCGAGTTGCACTACCTGGCATACGGGGCCTCGGCATCAGAGAGTTTCGCGGCCCTTCAAGCGGCCGGCATGAATCCGATTCCGGTGGCGGCCGCTGTTTGGCCACAGTTGGGCGCACTGTTCTATCTGCGTTTGCTGACCAATCTGTTGTCGTCCTACCCGTATATCGTTTCGCGGCATTATTCCAAGGCTTTCCAAACGGAACTGGAGAAAACCGTCGCTGCCCTGCGCCCAGACCTGATCATGTGTGAATGGACACCGTATGCTATCTTCGTAAAGGAATTGACGCATGTGCCCAGGATAGTGGTGGCCCACAACATGGAGCAGCGCATATGGCAGCGCTACTACGAGCACGAAGAATCGGCGCTCAAGAGGTGGTACATCGGCCGACAGATGACCAAGGTGGCATCGTTTGAACGTCGGGCCTTCAACTGGGTCGAAGGCGCGGTGGCAGTTTCGGACGCCGAATCCGGCGAGATAAAAACATTGAATCCTAGCCTGCCGGTGGCGGTAGTCGATAACGGCGTTGATCTTAGCTACTTCGCGCCGATACCAGACGAACCGAAACAGGAGTCTCTCGTCTTCGTCGGTGTTATGCATTGGCGGCCCAACCAGGACGCGGTCGGTTACTTTATCGAAGAGATACTGCCATTGGTGCGCCAACGGCGACCGCAGGTCTCCATAGTCGTCGTTGGCCAGAACCCACCCCCGCACATCAAGAAGCTAGACTCCCTGCCGGAAGTATGCATCGTCGGACGGGTGGACGACGTTCGGCCCTACGTAGAGGCAGCAACAGTGTACGTGGTGCCGCTGCGAATAGGGGGCGGTACGCGGCTGAAGATCTTGGAAGCGCTAGCGATGAAGAAAGCAGTGGTCTCGACTTCAGTCGGAGCAGAAGGCCTCGATGTCACCGACGGCAAGAACATCATGCTTGCCGACACCGCCGCCGATTTCGCCGCGCGGATAGAGCTTCTTTTCAGCAACGCTGAACTGAGGAGGCAACTGGGTAACGCAGGGCGCAGGCTGGTCAAGGAACGGTACGGATGGGACCGCCTAGCTGACAAACTAGAGGCTTTCCTGAGCAGCTTGGTGAGCGTCAAGTGACAGCCGGATGTCATAGGCGCGCAACTGAGCCAGAGGCTACCGAGGCGGCCCCAGCAGTTGCTCGACTCCTCCTTGATACTGCTGGCGATGGAGTTCTAGTTGTGGACAGGGGCGAGTTGTCAGACGAAGTCAGGAATTCCAACAGGCGGGAAATCACCCCCTGGCACTCCTAATCCATTTGAGCTGTGGCAGCTCGGGCTCTTGCCTCGCCAAACCCCCTCGCAGGCACGTCAGCGGATTTGACAAAACCGAGTCTTCCTCCAGGAAAACTACTCGTCCGTCAGGCGACCTAACTCCCTAGCAAATGTAGCGTTACCAAACCGAGCGGCTCAGTGGCACGCAATGTGCAAGCTATTGGTTGCCACAATACCTGGGATCTTCGCCCAAGTCAGCGGGGCGCGACCTGGCTCTTGCCATGGGATTGTCTATGCGGTCGCCCACATGCGCTCGGCCGAGCCGATCGGCTCGATCAACACGGAGGTGGTCGAGGAACTCGTCTGGAACCGCGTTCTTGCCCGCCTGCGTCAGGGCGAAGTGGATGCCAGAGGGGCTTCGGGAAAGGCTCCTCCGATGGGATCACGCGGACTTCTCGGTGCACGCTGGGCTGCGGATTTGCCGTGCGGAGGGGAAGGTTTCGGGAGTTTGTAGCACGCGGGGGAGGATGAAGTGCCCTATGCATCCTATAACCGCCGCGCGCGCGCTCAACGCTAGCATGGAATTGGCTGCCAGCCTGATATTACTTGGCCAAGAGGAGGTGAAAATGCATGTATGATCCGAGACGATTTTCTACACTATGGATTACACTAATAGCTATTGGACTCTGCTTTACCCCTACTTCTGCGTTTGCCCTCAGTATAATGATTGGGGGTCCAGGTGGTGTTACCATTTTTGATGGCGGTGTAGGTGATACCAATCCTGCCGCCGGTATCATCGGCTTTACACAAGTACTCGCTGGAGCAGGTTTTGGGGCGACGGGAACACTCAGTGAAGTCATAGTCCCAGGTTTATCAGCTACTCTAACGCTAACGGATCTGGTTATTGGGCAATCTGGTGGGGTTGCTGTTATTAACAATAACATATCGTTTGATAGCAGTGTGTTCGCTCCCATAGGTCCACCTAATGTGGCTACTGTTCACCTTGATGGCGAATATGTCAAGGTTGGGCCAGGGGGTATACTTCCGGCTGGAGGCATTATAAACAACGCAGACACACAATTGGGCGGATTTGTGAACACGACTGTTTTAATTGGTGTGGTAAATCCACCAGGGGTTGCTGGTGTGGCATCCAATATTGCCTTTGGCCCACCGAACGTCAACAGTTCATTTGGTTTTGGAATTACCAGCCTACATGGAAGCTTGCCCTTTCAATTAGGTCAGGCAGACGGTATCCACCTTCCTGGCAGTGCAATGGTTTCTGCCGTAGTTCCCGAACCTTCTACCCTGCTCCTTCTCGTCCCTGGGCTGATGGGGCTAGCTGGCTTTGGAAGAAAGAGGCTATTGAACAAGCTGCGAAAGAATACATAAGAGAGAGGCTGGCAGCCGATTTTCTCCCAAAAAGTCATTGCATCCGAACGCTGGCCACCGGGCTTAGTCGGTAGGCGTCTGGTGAACCCATTCTGATAACGTGCAGGGTTGAGAGTGCCCCTGTCCTTGGTGCATTTGCTCGTCTAGTTGATTTGCGTTGGGCTAGTCCACCTCCCTCTGAACGATTCCACGGCATCTGCGGCCCCGGGCTATCAGGAATCTTAGACCGGACGGGTTTCATAGAGGTGATCCCGCGCGCAAATGAGAGGATGTGGACAGTCAGCGGGAAGAGGAACACAACCATGGCACCTGCTATCTGGACGGAATCGCGCCTTACCTTCGTTGCTTCCATCCCGGATTGCCAGTGCACATAGGAACAGCCCGGGAGCGTTCCCCCGGGCTTCCTACACTGAGCAGCAATCCTGCAAAGAGACTTAGCGGAACATGCTCTTGATCGCACCCCAGGTGTCGCCGTCTGTCGCGGTGCCGCCGGCATTGCCGACCTTGATATAGGCAATGTACCAACCTGGATAGTTTACGCTGTCGTCGCTGCCGAACTCTAAGCTGAAACGGACCTCCTGATCCATGAACTGAGAGAGATCGAAGCAGCTGTAGGCCCAGACCGCGTTGTGACCCGTCCAACCGGGTTCCATGTCGACACACCAGGCGTAGTAGTTCGGGCTGGTGCTAATCTCTGGCACAGAGTACCCAGTCATCGGCGTGATGACAATGCCGTTTACCACAATATTGCATCCGTCATAGTTGGTCTCAATGTCGAAGTAGTGAAAGATCTCCATCAACACTGTACTCTCATCCACCAGAAATGAGGGAGAGATTAGGCCATCTCCGGTTTCGTTCGGGTAATCGTCATTCAGGACCGTGCCCCAGACATTTCCGGGAGCACCCGCGATGTAGGTCGTTGCCCCATACTCCCATGCGGTCACCCCGCCCACCTCGCATAGCTCAGTAAAAAAGCCGTGATCACCGGTCGCGAAGTCCCAATCGTAGACCACCTCGGTCAGATCGCATTGGATGTCGATGGGCTGATCAGGCTCATCGAACACCGGTTTCTCTGCAAAGGCGACCCCGGTCAACCCGGCGAGGACAAAAAGCACAATAAGTCTCCGCATGCTGCGTTCCTCCTGTAGTGTAGGTCTGCTGCCAGCAATCTGCAGTTGTCATGAACTCAAGCGCCGGAGTTCTGTGCCACACAGGCCTGACGCTCGGACCGCTCCTTTATGGGAGATTACCATGGAGAGTGCCCTGTTTCAACGGTGATTCTTCAGCGATTGCGATTAAGACCCTACTAGGATCTGCGGGCCCTGACACCGATGCGGGGCCAGCTCTGGAACCCACGGTGGGCGGCGCGACAGGAGACAGATGCCCTGTCGGTGGACTGATGAAAGATGCTTCGGTCGGACTACCTGAAGTGGCCGGTTTTCAGATGTTCCTCACTAGTCGCATTTGGGGGACCTCTGACAACGGGATAGTACCAGCTCCGCCCTAATCCTTCTCATGCCGCGTCCTGCTGGGGTTGAAGGCCCTAACTTGCTCCTGTTTTTGTAGTTATGTCCCCCAAGAGGATACGCCCTTACATTATCATCTCTATCGGGTAGGACACGACCTGAAAGGAGTTCTTTACAGAACCGCTTTCTAGCGTAACACACTCACTTTCAGTCAATTACCTGCCATCCATCTATCCTACGCATATAGATTGAAAGGAATGCCTTACATAAGACCCAGCGGACCTGCATTAGGAGCTGCGGTCTTCGTCTTCTAGTCGTCTCTATCTTGTTTGTTTTCAATAGGTTAGTCATTGTACTAGTTTAAGTAGGGGTTGGCATGCGAATTGCAGCACTACTAGCATATGAAAACTGCCCTTTGGACTCATCGCAACCTAAGACAGGGGGAGTCAAAGTGAAAAAGCTGTTTATCTCTTTATTCGCCATATCTTTGGTCTTTGGAATGACAGGAATGGCGAGCGCGCTACTGGTCAATGGTGGTTTTGAGATAGGGGATTTCACTGGGTGGACCGTGAATGTGCCACACGGAGCTTCTGCCGGGGTGGTTGCAAACCATACTGGTTGGGGGGGCACCTTTTATACACCTGTGGAAGGTAGTTGGTTTGCGCTGCTAAAAACTGACGGACCAGCTACTTATACTACAGCTAGACAGAGTCTTTCTCTGCCCGCGGGTGGATGGTTCTCCGGTCATGCAGCCTTCGACTGGAGAGATTATGACCCGTATAATGACGTCGCCTATGTCAAGATATATGACGGCTCGATGGCCTTGGTTGCCACGCCCTGGTCTGAATCTGGAGTTGGACATCCCGATTATTGGGATGGGCCATGGACTCCTTGGAGCTGGACAGCGACAGCTCCTGATACATACACCCTCGAATTGGGTGTGGCGAATATTGGTGATAGTGTATTAGACAGCTATGGTCTTTTCGATGCCAATGTCGGTGTCATTCCCGAACCCACTACCATGCTGCTGCTTGGTTTGGGCTTAGTCGGTTTATCCGGTCTTGGCAGGAAGAAGATTTTCAAGAGAGGATAAGAAGACAAACGGATCAAGGGATAGGGATGAAGCGAAAGCGGGACTGATCTTGTCCCGCTTTCGCTTACGCCTCGATTAAGCTACCTCCTACTTCCTCTCGAACTCGGCTGAACTGCATAAGTCGAAACTCTCCCTGACAGACAAGTGCCCGATTCCCGACGTTCGCCCTTCCATGTTTGACCAACTACGACGCTGAGGCTAGCGCCTTCTCCTTCGCCAACGACGCGGTGTCCAGAAACGTCTGCATCGGCGGCTTCCTATAACACCACCATCCTCTATAGGTTCGCTGCTCCTTATTCGGCGGGGCGGCCATCAGATCGGCAATGCTCTGGTAGTCCATCTGCATAAAGAGAAGCATCCCGAGCGCACGGCGTTGGCTGCTACTGGGGAGCTTGTCGAGACCGAATCGTCCGTGGCGGTACCGCGAGCATAGAATCCGATTGGATTCGCTTCCTGTGTCGCATCAATGTTGCCGGTTGAGCGACTAAGTCTGATGCAAATCATGAGCCAATCGAATCGAACACTCGTCCATCATCCCTATGTCGTGATATGGTGGCACTGTCGGTGGGGAAGTCTGGTGTGGGCCTCCGGATCGGCTGAGATCTCTGACCACAGATCACCATCCGTAAGGCCGGACACATGGCATTTTCACAAGGAGGTAGCCCTATGAGAAGCAAACTTCATTGGCTGATGATGGCGGGAGCCGCCCTCCTCATGATCGCGGGTCACGCCACGGCGGACATGATCCTGCTCTATGATGTTGACTTCAGTACACCGCCGCACACCGTAGGCAACTTGCCGGTGACGGGCACGGGACCTGCACCCCGGAAGATTCCCACCAGCATCTGGTTCGGGGATCCTACGGTGGTCGTTCAGCTCGGGGCTATGAATGACCAGCCCTGCGCATTCGGCAACGGCACCACAGGATATGATCAGATCGAGTTCGCCGTAGATCCTGCCCATTCCGGGGGCTTCCCCATTGCTTACAACGCGTATCGGGTGGAGATGAACGTGCTGATCGAGGCCTATGTAACCTCGGATCTCTTTAAGATCCTGTTCGACTGTCCCACGGTGAACAACATCGCGTTTCGGGACGATGGTACGATTCGTCTCTTTCCAACGGGGGAAACCATCGGGACATTCACTTTCGGTGTACCACTCTTGTTGGAAGTCGAGCTGGACTTCATCGCCGGGGAATGGACCATCTGGCTTGATGGCAGCCCTGTTCACACAGGCCCGTTGACCGGATACCAGCTGCGGGCCTTCCGCATGAACCTGAATGGCCTCCATGTGGACAACAAGGTGGCGATCGATGAACTGCGCGTCTATGGAGGCGAGCTTCCCCCTCAGACCAAGCTCCTCTACGATGTCGATTTCGCCACACCGCCTCACACGGTGGGGAATCTGCCGGTGATCGGCACCGCTCCAGCGCCGCGGAAGACCCCTACGACGGTCGTCTTCGGTGACCCCACGGTCGTGGCTGCCCTCGGGGCTCTTGCCGAGCAGCCCTGCGCCTTCGGCAACGGAACCACTGGGTATGATCAGCTCAAATTCCATGTGGATCCCAGTCAGCCGCAAGGATTCCCCGAGGCTTATGACGTCTATCTGCTCTCGCTGGTCGCTATGGTTGATTACTTCGGCTCATCCGACGAGTTCGAAATCATCCTGGACTGCCCAACAGTTCACAAAGTGAGGTTCAAGCACGATGGGACGATCCAGGTCTATCCCGGGGGGCAGTCAATTGGACAGTATGCCTTTGGCGTGCCGGTCCATGTGCAGGTTGTGATGGACGTCCGAAACGATCAGTGGACAATCTGGCTCAATGGTAATCAGGCCTATGTGGGTCCCGCGGCTGCCGAGATGCTGAGAGCCTTCCGGCTCCAACTGGATGGCACCGGTGTATCCCACGCCGCCGCAGCGGATGAAGTGCGTCTATGGGGCATTGGGCAAACTGCGGACATCGGCGATCCGGGTCTCCTTGCGGGGGCGGGATCCTTGACGGCCTATCCCAATCCGACCTCGGATGGAGCCTGGATCCGTTGGGAGACACCCTTTGCAACCCCGGTCCAGGCGGAGATCCTGACAATCACGGGCCGGCGGGTTTGGTCCCGCGCCGTGACGACAAGCTCCACCGGAATAGGCGAGATCCGCTGGGATGCTAAGGATGCCAGTGGGCAACAGCTCCCCTCAGGAGTGTACTTCGCGCGAGTGCGTGCCGGAAGCAACCTTCTGGGACGCCAGATGATTGTGCTGCGACGGTGATCCTAGTCTGCGTCTGCGGGGATCATTTCCGCGGGTCCAATCATTGGCCCACTGAGTAGTGAGATCTCAGATGCCGTCACCCTCAGCGACCTTGAGCTCGATGGGGAAGTAGAGATCATTGTCCCGACCGAGGACGGGGTTCTCTACGCCTTCAACAAAGATGGCAGTGACTTTCCCGGGGATTGGCCGCTCACTTCACCCACCTCCTCGCGCCTGACCAGCGGGGCAATCGCGCAGGTGATGGGCACCTTCGAGCCGGATCTCATCGTGGGCGCCCGCGACCACCACGTGTCTCTCCAGTATCGTCGGGCGAGCCATGATCCTACTGGATATCCTGACCTTGAAATTTCGATGGACACCGCAGAGATTTCAAGGTAGATTGCACTCATGATTGACCGCCAAAACGAAGTCCGCCATGCGAAACGGCTCCTGCGGGATCACCGAGTCGTGGGAGTCATCGGAGCGCGACAGATTGGCAAAACAACCCTCGCACGGCAGATCTCCAAGCACTGGAAAGGGCGCACCACATACTTCGATCTTGAGGATCCCGAAGATCTCGGTCGACTTTCGGACCCCCTGCTTGCCTTGCGAGACCTTCGCGGACTCATCATCATTGACGAGATCCAGAGATATCCTGACATCTTTCCGATACTCAGGGTCCTGGCAGACCGGCCGCGGGCGCCCGCTAAATTCCTTATTTTGGGAAGCGCATCTCCACACCTCCTGCGTCAGAGCTCGGAGTCGTTGGCCGGTCGAATTGCCTACCATGAGCTCAAAGGGTTCTCAATCCAAGAAGTGGGATTCCAAGAGCTGAAGCGCCTTTGGGTGAGAGGAACCTTTCCGCGATCTTTCCTAGCGCGGACCAATCGCGTCAGCATGGAATGGCGAAAAGAGTTCTTACGAACGTTCCTAGAACGGGATGTTCCTCAGTTCGGGATCCAGATTCCGGCTGCGGCCCTTAGGCGATTCTGGACGATCCTGGCGCACTACCATGGCCAGGTTTGGAATGCCTCGGAATTCGCCCGCTCTTTCGGCGTTAGTGATACAACCGTACGACGGTACTTGGACCTTCTCAGTTCGTTATTCGTCGTGCGGTTGCTTCCGCCATTTCATGCGAACCTGCGAAAGCGTCAGGTCAAAGCGCCGAAGATCTACATTGCAGACACTGGATTGCTCCACGCGCTCCTGGAGATTGCGGATCAACGCGACCTCGAACGGCATCCTAAGCTGGGGGCATCTTGGGAGTCATATGCCCTAGAGACCGTCATTCGCCAGGCGGGCATTCGATCGGAGCAGTGTTATTTCTGGGCTACTCATGCTGGGGCCGAACTCGATCTTCTCATCATCCGCGGCCAGCACCGCTGGGGTATTGAGTTCAAGCATAGCTCAGCACCTGCTGTTACCCGTTCAATGCACAATGCACTAGAGGATCTAAAACTTCGTCGGCTGGATGTGATCCACGCCGGCGATTATACGTATCCACTGGCTAAGGGGATCCAGGCTGTGGCGCTATCCAGAATTCAGAAGGATCTTCTTCCTCCACCTGGTCTGCGCTGAGTCTGCAAATGGTGCGCGTGCCGTCGACGGCTTCTATGGGGCAAGGCACTTATTGGCCTATCTTCGGGACAGCGGGGCTCTCGGTATTCTGTCGCGACGGATCCGCGTTCCCGCTTCACGCAGGGGCTCCTCGGTTCCGGAGCCGAAGCTTAGGCGCAAAAACCGATTCCATTCACGGCCGAAGTGGGTTTGGTAGGTGCAAGTACTCCCACATGGGGCACTTGTGATAATATGGCAGGAGAATTCTAAGGAGGGAGGACGTTCGGATGCAGCGTTTCTTTTTACCAACACACAGCAGGGGGGCTGTGGCGTCTTCTACCATGCGCCCTTCATCCAACCTCTCATCCTGTCTATCATCCTACTGCTCATCCCGTCTATCATCCCACCCTTCATCCCACCCCTCATCCTGCCTTCCATGCCTGGCCTTGCTGCTCTATTTGCTGCTTCAGGCACTCTTCTCCGGTCAAGCCATGGCCGAGACCGCCACCTTTGGCCCCAACTTGCGCGTCAACCAGGGGGGGGATGGGTTCTATCAGGACCGCGCTCGCCTTGAGGTGGGACCGGAGGGGAACATCTACGTGACCTGGGAGGACTGGAGGCACACAACGGGATCCATCTACTTCGCTCGCTCCCTGGATGGCGGGGTTAGCTTTGAACCTGAGATCCGTGTGGATCCTTCGAGCTCTAGCACCGGGGGGCGTCCCGTATTGGTGCGTTGGCCCTGCCTTGGAGTTGATGGACTTGGGATGATCTACGTGGCCTGGGTCTCATGGGAGCAGGGCGAGACGGGACAAGTTTTTTGCGCGCGATCGGTGAACCAGGGCGCGTCTTTCGAGACCCCGGTTCGCGTAAGCGACTCCTATGTGAACGACCGGGCATGGCCCGCCATCTGCGGAGATCCCTATGGCGGGGTTTATCTGGTGTGGTGTGATTTCCGCAACGGGGAAGCCGTGGTTGATCTTTACACCTCACGCTCCAATGACGGCATTACCTTCACGGCAAATGCCAAAGCGAACCTCCTCTCCGTGGGGCCCACCTGCACTCCTCCCCTTCCCGACATCGCAGCCGGGGATCTGCCAGGCCTTGTTCATATCGTTTGGCGGCAAACCTCGTACCACTTGAATGCGCGATGGATCTATACCTGCCACTCCGACAACTGGGGAAGGACATTCCAGTTACCGGTAGAAGTCAGCCATGACCCTTGGTACTTCAATGGGTGAGTTATGCCCGCCGCCTCACTGGATGTGGGGCCTGGAGGGCGCGTGGGCGTTGTGTGGACAAGCGCTCACGAGGGTGATGACCCCAATGTCTACTTCGCCGAGTCTATAGATCGCGGCGCGTCCTATGGTACGAACTACATGTTGACCCCCAGCCCGGATGGGATTCAGCAGGAGCCCGCGATCGCATACGATGCTCAAGGACTGCTTCACGTGTTCTGGGAAAACGCCCTGGTGCCGGCCTGGGACTATGACATTCACTATGCTTCCTCGGCGGATTCAGGGATCACCTTCTCCGAACCCGAACGCGTGAACGATGATCCACCGGAGCCTGTCAACTTCCAGCAGCAGGTTGCCGCAGCGGGCCTGTCACTTGGCGGTGCGGTAGTGGTTTGGTTAGACAGCCGGGAAGCCGGAGACGAGAACATTTACTTCGCCGGACCATCTCCTTCCCAGACGGTGGATGACGAGGAGACGAGCTTCCCGTCTGATAATTCCTGGCTCGACTCATCCCATGGGAATCCCGCGGTGCGCGTGTTCCCAAACCCCATCCGCAAGGATGCCTGGTTCCGAGCCTCAGCTGTCAAGGTCCTCGATCTGCGCGGTCGCCTGCGGCGCGAGATCGACTCCCAGAATGCCTATGGCTGCAGTTGGATTCACTGGGACGGTCGGGACCAGACAGGCAGGACTGTTGAACCTGGCACTTACTTCCTGCAGATGCACTCCGGGCCGACAGTCACAACCGGGAGGATCGTAATCGTGCGATAGGGGCATATGCCCTGACATGGGAGTCGCCGAAGTGCATGCTGGTGTCCCATCACATCCTGATATAGGAGTCGCCAAAGGGCCTGAGATCAGAAGTACACTGTGGCCCTGATTAGTATGCAGTAGAACCCAGGATGAAAGGCCCCATCCTCCTTGCCAGCAGTCGCCACGCCATAGATTGTTAGATCCGCGTTCTGCGCAACGGAGACATCAATCCTAGGGTTGATCGTGAAAGATGCGTCCGGCGAACCGAACACGTAAAGTGAAGCAGATGTCAAGGCGCTCAGATCCTGACGTAGGCCAAACGTCACCCAGCCCGGGCCCACGGGTTCCGCGTAGAGCAGATAGGCCATCCAGTCGTGCAGCGGATAGGGGTTTCTGCGCTCGGCGCGTGTGTTGAGCAAGCCCTCGAGCATCACATAGTGACCACTACAGAACGTGTAATCCACTCCAGCAACAACCCGCAGGAAGTCGTCTTCTGCCTCCATGAAGTTGTAGTTTCCCTCGCTCCATATGCCCATTCCCAAGAAGCCGCCGCTGAAGTCCAAGCCAAGCGCCGTTCGGTCTTGGTGGCGCGGTCGCAAGGAGTCCGGATCCACAGAGGTCGAGTCGATCACCTGGTGAACCGTAAGGACCAAGTCATAGCCGATAGCTTTGATATGCGTGCCAACCCTAAGGGCGTAGCCGGTGGACGCAAAATCCTCGCTGGGTGCTGTAATTAGCGCTAACTGCCCGCCCAGACCCCAGCGATAGTCAAGGCGCAGAGCGGCTACCCCCTCCTTCTCATAACCTGGGTCGATCATCATCTTACGGTGAAAGAGATCTGTGGGGTTGATACTGTAGCCTGAACCCCAGTTGAGTTGCTGCTTCCCGGCCCGGAGTCGAACGTCCCCATGATTCCAAGTGAAGAAGGCATTATCGAGATAGACACCCCTGCGCTCGAAGGCCACAACGGCCGGGATCCCTTTGGTACGCATCTGTTCTGCAACATCATCCGGTAGGAGAAGATCAACGTTGTAGGTTGCCCCCGTGTGATACTCGATGAAGTTTACATCGCCACGGAATGCCCATTCACCATCGGATTCACCGGCATGAATATCCAACTGCAGCTTTGAGGCATCAACGATGGTCTCATCACTGTCTTGGCTATAACCGATCTGCAGAGTGTTCTCGTAGTATCCGCCGAGTTCGATCTCCGCTCTCGGCACGGTGAGGGCGCAGTAAAGCATTATGCTCACCGACACCAGAACCCTAATGACCTTGACCTGACCCATTATGGCCTGCCGATCTCTCTGGATAGAGCTGACTTTGTGAAGATCCTCGGATCGGGTATGGTCGAGAATGTGATCGTCTCCGTGATCATTACCGTATTGGATCCCTCCTCGTGATTGATCATGTTCATTTGCATGGGCGTCTTGCGGTTCTCGATCATGCGGAACTCGGATATGTAGAGGGTCTTAAGTAGATCCCGGTCATCGTAGTACTCAATTCGTCGGGTAAGATGATCCGCCGTAGACGCCCAAATGATCAAATGGTCATATGAGGGGCCGTGCTCTGTGGGGACGCAGTGCAGTTTGACGCACTCCTCACTGTCAAGAGGCTCGAATCCGAGTACCTTGGCCGTATAGTCCTCGGCCATGTTTCCGTAGGCAAGGTCCTGATATGAGAAATCGCTGCCCATTGCCTTCTGGCGGCGGGTGTGCCCCACGAAATGCCGCGTCACATCGCGGCGACGCATGTAGTACCAGATGTTGTCGCCGCCGTCGCGAATGAGGATCTTGTCTCCACGCACACGGGCTGGCGATATGTACGCCGTCAATGAGATGTCATTGTTGTCACTCGTCCAAGATCGTGCCTTTAGGGTTCGCTCACTTCCCGATGAGGTTGTAGTGGTTTGAGTGATCTCGCTGTAGGAGTGCGGCACACGCTCGGCCGCATCAATCCGCTCCAGCCACATGCGGCCTGCATCGACGGTTACTGGATGCGGTGCATCGCCACCCCTCTGTTCTTCGGAATCTGCTACGCCCGTTCTTTGCTCGCCCTCGGACTGTGCGCCTTCGTGCGGAGCATAGAAGCATAAGAGAAGAATGAAGAGGGCCAACAGCCTGACAACACC